>DASUUL010000201.1:0-7509 GCA_036374115.1 Acidimicrobiia bacterium
TCCTCCAGGTCCGAGTGCCGATCGATCGGACGGCGGCCGAAGCCAAGAAGGTGCCGGTCCAGCGGGCCTGATCGTTCCGATCGGCGCACTCGAGCGGGGTGGATGGTCCTTCGCCCCGCTCGAGTCTTGCAGGATCGGGACCTTCGACCCTGTTCGGGACGAGGTACCCACCCGATCATCGTCGGATGGCGTACCTGTCCGAGCGGCTCGCGGTCTTGTCGCGCCCCGAATGCCTCGAGCTCCTCGGGCAGGCGTCAATCGGACGCGTGGGCGTGAGCATCGGCGCGCTCCCGGCCGTCCTCCCGGTCAACTACGCGATGGTCGACCACGCCATCGTCTTCCGGACCGCGCCCGGGACCAGGCTCAGCGCGGCGCTGCGGGGTGCGGTGGTGGCGTTCGAAGCCGATGCGGTCGACAGCGACGCCGAGACGGGCTGGAGCGTGCTCGTCGTGGGCCGCGCCGAGGAGGTCACCGAGCCGGCGCTCGTCGGAAAGGCTCGGGCACTGGGGCTTGAAGCCTGGGCCCCCGGCAGCCGCGACCACTTCGTGTCGATCGCCATCGAACGGGTATCCGGCCGCCGTATCGAAGCCAAAATCCCCTGACGGCAGCGAGCGTTCGAAAACGCACCCTCCGAGGTCCCACCGGACGGGGACCTTCGGCCCTGCCGGTTCGATCCCGATCTCGCGACGATGCGGGCAGCGGCGCGAGGAGGCCGATCGATGCGGTCAGCACGAGCGATTCGACGTGGGGTCATGACGGTTGCGGCTCTTGCGGGCGCAGGGTACGTGGCGGTTCGCCACACCGCCTTCGGCCGAAGGATCGCCGAGACGTGTACGACGCAGATGCGCTATTGGCGAGGTGCCTGGCCCGGCGTGCGGTACCGGCTCCAGGGCCGCCATCCCGACTTCGACGTCGCCGACGACCTGCTCGCCGATCGTGTGCGTTCGACCCTCGGCCCGTTGGAGCACCGCCTCGACATCCCGCGGGTCCACGTGATGGTGCAGGGCGGCGTGGTCTTGCTCCACGGCGACGTCCCCGATCGCAGGTGCGCCGACATGATCGAGGCCGCCGTGCTCCGAGTCCCCGGTGTTCGGGGTGCGGCCTCGTACCTGCACATCGGGCTCCTCGCGAGCGACACTCGACCGTCCGAGGGCGCCCAGCCGAGCGCGGCCTACCGCACGTTCCTGGAGGCTGCTCGTACCGCCGGCGCGACGGAGGGCCACGAGCGCCTGGCGGCTCGGGTGGTCCTCGGGACGTTCCTCGAGCGTGTCCCCGAGAACGAGCGTGACCAGGTACTCGGCCACCTCCCGCGCGACGCGCGCTCGCTCGCCGAGCCGGTCCGGCACCACGGGATGTCGGACCTCCGCCGCCCCGCGGAGATCGCCGACGCGTTGGTGCGGACCGGCGCGGCTGACGCCGTAGTGACGGGGTACGTCGTCGGCGCCGTCCTCGGTGCCCTGCGCGCCCTCGTCCCCGAGGAGGCGGCGGACATCGCTGCCGTGCTTCCGGGCCCGCTCCGTGCCGAGTGGGAATCGGTGACCTGAGAGGAGAAGCGGCTACCTGAGAGGAGAAAGGAAATGCACGCGAATGTCGGAGACGAGATCGTCGTCGATGCGATCGAGGTCGGCGGCCCGCCGCGCAAGGGAGAGATCCTCGAGGTGCGCAGCGAGGATGGTCACGAGCACTACCTCGTGCGTTGGGACGACGGCCACGAGTCGATCTTCTACCCGGGGAGCACGTCCCACGCCGTGCACCCAGGCAAGACCGCGTAGGAGCGGAGGACCATCGGGGAAGTCGGGGCGGGGAAGTCGGGGGAGAGACGCCATGTCGTTTCGTGACCGGAGCGAGGCGGGCCGCCGCCTCGCCGAGAAGCTGACGCATCTGCGAGACGAGCATCCGGTGGTGGTCGGCCTGCCCCGGGGCGGGGTGCCGGTGGCCTACGAGGTCGCGCGCGAGCTGGCGGCGCCACTGGACGTGATCGTCGTCCGTAAGCTGGGCGTGCCCTTCCAGCCGGAACTGGGCTTCGGCGCGGTCGGCGAGGGTGGGGTCCGGGTGATCAACGACGACGTCGTGCGCATGGCCGGCGTCACCGCGGACGAGCAGGCTCGCGTCGAGGAGCGGGAGCGTGCCGAAGTCGAACGCCGGGCCCGTCGCTTCCGAGGCGACCGGGAGGCGGTGCCGCTCTCGGGCCGGACCGTGATCGTCGTCGACGACGGGCTCGCCACCGGGGGGACGGCACGAGCCGCGCTCCGGGTCGCTCGCGCGCACGGAGCAGGTCGCGTCGTGCTGGCCGTTCCGGTCGCGCCGCCCGACACGCTCGAGAGCATGCGGCCCGACGCCGACGAAGTGGTGTGCCTCGAGTCGCCCACACCGTTCTTCGCGATCGGCCAGTGGTATGCGGACTTCACCCAGACGAGCGACGAGGAGGTGATCGAGCTCCTCGCCGAGCCGCCCGGGACGGCGGCGGTGACCGGCGGAGCACCCGGGGCCGCAGCGCGGGGTGCGGCCCTCGACGAGGAAGTGGAGATCCCGGCGGACATGGTCGAGGCCCTCTCCGGCCATCTCACGATCCCGGCCGACGCGATCGGTCTGGTCGTGTTCGCTCACGGCAGCGGCAGCAGCCGGTTCAGCCCGCGCAACCGCGCCGTCGCCCAGGCACTGCACCAGGCGGGCCTCGGGACCTTGCTCTTCGACCTGCTCACGGAGCACGAGGCGATGTCGCGGGCCAACGTGTTCGACATCGAGCTGCTTGCCGACCGGCTGGCAGCGGCGACCGAGTGGCTCCGCGAAGAGCCCGCGGGTCACCACCCGGTGGGGTACTTCGGCGCGAGCACGGGCGCCGCCGCCGCCTTGTGGGCTGCGGCGGAACCTGCGGCACCGGTACGGGCCGTGGTGTCACGCGGCGGGCGTCCCGACCTCGCGGGTCCGCGCCTTGCTGCGGTCCGGGCACCCACGTTGCTCATCGTGGGGGGCCACGACGAGGTGGTGCTCGACCTCAACCGTGAGGCCGAACGGATGCTCGGCGGCGAGCGTCGCCTCGAGGTCGTGCCCGGTGCAACGCACCTGTTCGAGGAGCCCGGGGCGCTCGAGGCCGTCGCCGGGCTCGCCCGCGATTGGTTCGTCCGGCATCTCGGCGCCGCCTCGCCGTGACGCCGGTGATGCCGTGACCCCGGCCGCCACCCGAACGAACGAGTCAGTGGGTGCGGCGCTGTCCGAGCACGCGGACTTGCTGGCGCTCACGGGTGCCGACGCCTTCAAGGTGCGTGTCTACGAGAAGGCCGCCCGTTCGGTTGCCGGCTACCACGCCGATATCGCCACCCTCGACGAGGAGGGCCTCCGCGAGATCCCGGGCGTCGGCAAGTCGATCGCGGCCAAGATCGTCGAGATCCTCGACCATGGCTCCTTCAACGAGCTCGACGAGGAGCGGGCCCGAGTGCCCGCCGGCGTGCGATCGCTGTTGGATGTGCCGGGCCTCGGCCCGAAGCGCGCGGTGCAGCTGCACGACGAGCTCGGCGTCTCTTCGATCCCCGAGCTCCTCGACGCCCTCCACGAGCACCGGCTCCGCGACCTGCACGGGTTCGGCGAGCGAACCGAGCAGGCGCTGGTGGAAGCCATCCGCCACCTCCAAGCGGCCGGCGGGAGGGTTCGCCTCGACGTTGCCCTCGACCTCGCCGAGACGATCCTCGACGATCTCCGGATGCTCCCACAGGTGCGGCAGGCCACCTACGCGGGTTCGCTGCGGCGGATGTGCGCGACGATCGGTGACCTCGACCTGCTCGTGGCCGCCGACGACGCCGATCCGGTGATGGACGCCTTCTGCTCGATGCCGCTCGTCGATCAGGTGCTGGCACATGGCCCGACGAAGTCGTCGGTGCACACGACGAAAGGCCTGCAGGTGGACGTGCGCGTCGTGCCGCAGAGAGTCTGGGGGGCCGCGCTCCAGTACTTCACCGGCTCCAAGGCGCACAACATCCGACTGCGCGCCATCGCGATCAAGAAGGGTCTCAAGCTCTCCGAGTACGGACTCTTCCGCGTCGAGAGCAACCGGAGCGTCGCGGCCGCCACCGAGGAGGACGTGTACCGGCGGCTCGGGCTGCCGTGGGTGCCGCCTCCGTTGCGAGAGGATCGGGGCGAGATCGAGGCCGCCCTCGACGATTCGCTTCCGCACCTGGTCGAGACGAGCGACCTCCGAGGCGATCTGCACGGCCACACCGACCTCACCGACGGGCTCGCGTCGCTGGAGGAGATGGTCGATGCCGCCCGAGCCCGCGGCCACGAGTACTACGCCGTCACCGACCACGCACCGATGCTCTACATGGACCGTATGACCAGCGAGCGGGCCCTGCGCCAGCGCGCCGCTCTTCGCCGGCTCCAGCGCGATGACGGGCCCGTCCTCCTGCACGGATCCGAGCTCAACATTCAGCCCGACGGCTCGCTCGACTGGGACGACGAATTCCTCGCATCCTTCGACGTGCTCGTGGCGTCGGTGCACTCCCACTTCACCCAGCCTCGCGACGAGTTGACCCGCCGGATCATCCGGGCCATCGAACATCCGTACGTGAACATCATCGGGCACCCGACGGGACGGCTCATCGGCAAACGACCCGCCGTGGACGTCGACTTCGACGAGATCTTCCGGGTGGCGGCACGCACCGGAACCGCGCTCGAGATCAACTCGTTCCCCGACCGCCTCGACCTCGACGACGAGCACGTCCGCCGGGCGCGGGACGCGGGCGTGCGGTTCGCGATCGACACGGACGCCCACGCCGTTCCCCACCTTGGGAACCTGCGCTTCGGGGTCGCCACGGCTCAGCGTGGCTGGGTCGACCGCGAGCACGTGGTGAACGCGTGGCCGCTGCCGCGACTCCGAGGCTTCCTCGCGAAGGGCCGGTCGGTGCCGTGAGCCCCGAGCCGGTGCCGGCCGGCGCCATGGAAGCGGCATGGCGGAGCGCGAGCGACGACCTGGGGCCCGCACGGATCGACCTTCTGCGCCCGCTCGGGGCCGGCGTCGAGGCCGTGCTGGTCGTCGACAACGTGGCCAGCGGCCCCGCCATCGGCGGCGTGCGCATGGCCACCGACGTGACCGTGATGGAGGTGACGGAGCTGGCGCGGGCGATGACCTTCAAGTCCGCCATGGCCGGGATTCCCCACGGCGGTGCCAAGGCGGGCATCGTTGCCGACCCACGGATGCCGCTCACCGAGAAGGAGCAGGTGATCCGCAGCTTTGCCCGCGCCGTCGGTGAGCTCGTCGACTTCATTCCGGGCCCCGACATGGGAACCGACGAGACGTGCATGGCGTGGATCCGCGACGAGATCGGCCGCAGCGTCGGTCTCCCCGCGGTGCTCGGCGGCATTCCGTTGGACGACCTCGGCGCCACGGGCTTCGGTCTGGCGGCGTGCGCCGAGACCCTGGAGCAGGCCGACCGGCTGGAGCTGCGCGGGACGCGCGTCGCCGTGCAGGGGTTCGGCGCGGTCGGACGTCATGCCGCCCGCTTCCTCGGCGAGCGTGGCGCCGTGCTCGTCGCGGCGTCGGACTCGCGCGGGGCGATTGCCTCGCCCGAGGGTCTGGACGTGGAGTCCCTCTCGGAGTGGAAGACCGCTGGGCACCCTGTGAACGAGTACCGCGCCGGTCACGCGATGGAGCGTGACGAGCTCGTCAGCGTCGACTGCGACGTGCTGATTCCCGCGGCGCGACCCAACGTGTTGAACACCGAGAACGTCGGTGCGGTCCGCGCAACGGTGGTGCTCGAGGGCGCCAACATCCCGGCGACACGCGAGGCGGAGCTGGCGTTGCACGAGCGAGGCGTGCTCGTCGTTCCCGACTTCGTGGCCAACTCGGGCGGTGTGATCTGCGCTGCTGTGGAGTACCGGGGAGGGAGCCGGGTCGACGCGTTCGCGTCGATTGCGGAGACGATTCGCGAGAACATGCTCGAGCTGCTCCGGCACCCGGACCGCCCGTTGCGCGATACCGCCGAGGCAATCGCACGCCGGCGTGTCGAAGAGGCGGTCGGATACGGGGTCGACCGACCGCCACCCGCCATCCTCACCAGCGCGGCGACGGCTCCTCCGGTCGCTCGACGATCGCCGCGTACTGCGTGACGCGGCCGTTGAGGATCAACTCGCCGCGAACGCCGTGCTCGCCCGCCTCCACGGCGATCCACACGTAGGTTCCCTTGGCGAACGCCTCCTCGAGGTCCGTCCTCAGCGCCTCGGCGTCGTACTCCGACGGCAGCCTCCAGGTCTCGGAGCCACCGGCGCTACCCACCACGAGGTCCTTTGCCATGACCACCCTCCGTCTTCGTCGATCGGTTCGCCTCGGTACGCCCCCGCCGGTAACAGTACGGTCGTTGTCGCCGACAACGCGCAACCGGGGTACAGCGGAATGGAACTGGTCGAGGAGTCTCCGCACCGGCTGCGGTCCACCGGCGTCGTCGAGGGTTGACGGGAGCGCTGATGGCCGCGCCGCGGTCGCCTCGGGCGTGGTTGCCGTGGGTCCTCCGCCGTGCCCCTGCGAACCCGGCTGAGCCGGGATCGCTCGTCGAGGAGCACGCGCCCGAGGTGATCGCCGAGCGTTTGCGCGCGGGCCCGAGGGTCAGCTACCTCCGCGACTTCGTCTTCGGCGCCATCGACGGAACGGTGACCACCCTCGCCGTGGTCGCCGGGGTGGCCGGCGCCGGGCTCCGCCCGGCGGTGGCGGTCGTTCTCGGCCTGGCCAACCTGCTGGCCGACGGGTTCAGCATGGCGACCGGCAACTTCCTCGCGAGCCGCTCCGAGGAACAGCGCCAGGCACGGGTACGCAGGGAGGAGGAGCGCCACGTCGACCTCGTTCCCGCGGGCGAGCGTGAAGAGCTCCGCCAGTTGCTCTCGACCCTTGGGCTCGAGGGCGAGCTGCTGGAGCAGGTCGTCGACGTGATCGCCGCCGACCGCGACCGCTGGATCGATCTGATGATGCAACAGGAGCACGGATTTGCCGCGGTGAGCCCGAATCCGCTCAGAGCGGCGGCGGTCACCTTCGTCGCCTTTGTGGCGGTCGGCGCAGTTCCGCTCGGCTCCTACGCCGTCGACCTGCTCCCGAACGTCTCGGTCGTCTCACCGTTCGCCTGGAGCATCGGGCTCACCGCGCTCGCATTTGCCGTTGTCGGCGCGCTCAAGGGCGTCGTCGTCGAGTCCTCGTGGTGGCGCTCCGCTGCCGAGACGGTCGCGCTGGGTGGGACTGCGGCGGCGCTGGCGTTCGGAGTCGGGTCCGCGCTCGGCAGCCTCGTCTGACGCAGTGACCTTCGACCCTGGTGACCGCCCGCCGCCGGCGTGACAATCGAGGAGATCGACAGCCGAATTCGACCCGGTCACCGGGGCCGGGGCCGAGAGGGAGGGATGGCGATGAGTCGCGCGCTTCACGACGCCCAGCGGCCGATCGTGCTGTCGGCTGTTCGGGGCTTGATCAAGGCCGCCCAGTCGGAACGGGCCCTCTTGCCCGTGGACGCTCCCGAGCGGCACTTCTACCTCGGGGTC
>DASUUL010000202.1:0-13745 GCA_036374115.1 Acidimicrobiia bacterium
CCGCCATCACCACGTTGGCGGTGAGCGCGCCGCCCGACGGGTTCACGTCGACGTCGGCACCGAGGCCCAGGGCATCGCGGACGATCGGCTCCTGGAAGCTGTACGGGGCGTGGAGCTCGGCGACGTCGACCCCGTCGACCCCCGCGGCCCGGCCCGCGAGCCGGGTCGATTCCGACGTCGTGAGGTCGCGCACGCCGAGCCCGTGCGCCTCGATCCGGTGGTCGATTCCCCGGATCCACGCCGGCCGTTCGCAGACGTCGCGGGCGAGGTCGCCGGCGGCGAGGACCACGGCGCTGGCACCGTCGCAGATCGGCGGGCGGTCGTGCTCGCGCAGGGGTGTCACGTCGTAGCGCCGGCCGAGCAGGGTACCGGCGTCCTCGTCGCCCTGGACGACCGCGTGCGGGTTGCCCATCGCCGCGCGACGGCTGCGGGCCGCGACCTCGGCCATCTCGCGCTCGTCGTGACCGGCGTCGAGCCAGGCCCGAGCCTGCAGCGCCGCGATGCTGTGCGAATCGGGCCACAGCGGCGCCTGGTAGTAGGGGTCGAGCTGCTGGCTCATCACGATCGGCAGGTCGCCGAGGCTCGACTTGCCGAAGGAGTACACGAGCGCCGAGTCGACATCGCCGTGCTGGAGGCGCACCCACGCCTCGTACAACGCCCAGGCACCGTCCATCTCGACGTGCGACTCGCGAATGGGCGGCCACGCCCCCACCGCGTCGAGGCCCATCACGAACGCGAACGGCGCACCGGCGAGGTAGTCGCACGAACCCGAGACCGTGAAGCCGATCTCCTTGCGCCCGATACCGGACCGCTCGATCGCCTCGCCCACGACCGGGATCAGGATCTCGACCTCGTTGCGGGCCGGCTCCTCGGCCGCCGTCCACTGCGAGAACGACACCACTGCGACGTCGCGCATCACACGAATCCCCGGTACGTCTCGTAGTCGGCGTCGGGCTCGCCGGTGGGCCGGAAGTACTTGATGCTCTCGAGGCTGGGTGTGCGCTCGTCGGGCGGCGCCCACACCGCCTCGACCCGCATGCCCATGTGCACGTCTTCGGCCTTCACCTCCTGGATGAGGTGCATCAGCCCGATGTCGGCGCCGTCGAGGAGGATCGTCGCCGACACGTAGGGGATCTCCATCTTCTGGTCGTAGAACGGCACGTTCACGACGCAAAACGTGGTGACGGTGCCCTTGTCGCTGACCTCGACCTCTTCGTCGGTCGCCACACCGCACGCTGCGCACGACCCCCGGGGCGACACGTACACCTTGGCGCACTGGGGGCAGCGCTGGCCGAGGATCTTGCCCTGCTGGATGCCGCGAAGGAAGCGCGACTGCGCCGTCCCGGCGGTGTAGCGGTAGCGGAGCTCGATCGGAGTGTCGATCTTCGTGACGGGCTCGCTCACGACTGCTCCTCGGGAACGAACGCCTCGATGTCACGGATGTGCCCGACTCGCTCGGCGCGCCAGCGCGGCTGCACCCGCATCCCCGTGGCCATGCGCGCGTCGTCGCCGGCGTCGACGGCGTGGAGCATCCCGGTGTCGGCGCCGTCGAGACGGATCAGCGCCCACGCGAACGGCCGGTCGAGCGGGTGCTTGTCGTGGGGATCGTGAACCCACGCCCAGGTCGTCACGACGCCGCCCGGCCCGACCTCCACGCACTGGTCGGCGGTGAGCTCGGCGCCGGTGGCGGGGTCGTACTCGGTCGGCGGGCACACGACCCGACCGTCCCCCGTGCGGATGCCCAGCACCCGGGCGTCGTCGCGCAGGCCAGTCATGAACAGGCCGACGACCGGCCCGGTCGAGCGCGTGTAGGGGTACTCGAGGATGTTGGGCGCCTCGAGGACGTCGGCGTCGCGATTCGCAGGCACGGCGGAAAATAAGAACACGTTCTCGTGGGCGGTCGCAAACACGCGTAGATTCCGGGAATGCCGCTGCCCCCCGATGCCCGGACGACGTACGACCCCACCGATCCGGCCGAGGACGCGCCGCTCGCCCGCAAGCACCGTCTGGTGCGGGAGACCAAGCGGCTCATCGAGCTGGTCGCGCACCTCGACGCCGACGTCACCGATCCCACCGAGATCGACGACGCCAGCGAGGCCGTCGGCGGGCTCGCCGACCGCCTCGACGCGCTCCCGAGCCTGCACCGTTTCGGCGGCCTGTCGTTGACCCCGAACCACCAGGGCGCGCTGCTCGAGCGCAGCGGCATCAGCGGTCGCTGCAACCCGCTGGCCGCGCCCGTGCAGTGGGAGGCCGACGGCGACATCCTGCGCGGTTGGGCGACGTACTCCCCGGCCTACGAGGGACCCGTCGGCCACGTCCACGGTGGGTTCGTCGCCGCCGCGTTCGACGACCTCATGGGGTGCGCCCAGATGGCGTCGGGGATCGCCGGCTACACCGGCACGCTCACCGTCAAGATGCTGCGCCCGACACCGCTCAACCGCCGCATCGACTACACCGCCGGGGTCGACCGGGTCGAGGGCCGCAAGATCTACGTGTGGGGCACGTCCGAGTGCGACGGCGAGCGCCTCGGCGAGTGCCAGATCGTCTTCGTCGCCCCCCGGACCGGGATGCCGCGATAGCCCGCTCGATGCGTACCTGATGCGCAATAAGTGCGCACGATGAACGCATCGAAGGGTTTACAGCTGTCTAGAAGCGTGATGGAATCTCGATCCGTGAGCGATCGCGGCTTCAACCTCGCCGATCTGTTCGAGGTGGTCGTCGACGAGGCGGGCGACCGCCCGGCGGTCGTCGCCGACGCCATGACCGGCGCTCCCGCCCGCGATGCCCGGCCGGAGGATCGAGTGTTCCGGGCCGAGGCACGGGAGTGGCTGGCGGCGCACGCCGAACCGCGGCGGGGTGAGGGCGACTGGTCGAACGGGCCCCGAGACCACAGCGAGGACGCGGAGCGGGAGTACTTCGACCGCTGCCGCGCCTGGCAGCGGACGCTCTACGACGGCGGCTGGGCCGGCATCAGCTGGCCCGTCGAGTACGGCGGCCGCGGGGGCACTCCCTGGCAGGCAGTGATCTTCGGCCAGGAGCAGGCGCGCTTCGACGTCACCGCCGGCTTCCTGGCGTCGACGATCGGCATGGTCGGCCCCGTTCTGATGGCGCACGGCACCGACGAGCAGCGCGCCCGCTTCCTGGGCCCCCTCCTGCGCGGCGACGAAGCCTGGTGCCAGCTCTTCAGCGAGCCCGACGCCGGCAGCGACCTGGCCAACCTCGCGACCCGTGCCGAGCGCGACGGCGACGAGTTCGTCGTCAACGGCCAGAAGGTGTGGACGTCGAGTGCGCATCGCTGTGACTGGGCGATCCTGCTCGCCCGCACGAACCCGGACGCCCCGAAGCACCGGGGCATCACGTTCTTGCTCCTCGACCTGCGCACGCCCGGTGTCGACATCCGGCCGCTACGCCAGATCACCGGCACCGCGCACTTCAACGAGGTGTTCCTCAGCGACGTGCGCGTCCCCGTGGGCAACGTCGTGGGCGACGTCGACCGTGGCTGGGAGCCGGCCCGCCGGGTGCTGGGGCACGAGGCCGGCGTCATCGGTGGGGCGCACGCGGCCGACGGCGCCGGCGCCGTCATCGACCTCGCCCGCTCGGTCGGCCGTGCCGATGCCCCGCCGGTGCGGCAACGGCTCGCGCGCGCGTACACCCGGGAGCGCGTGCTCGACCACCTGCGCATCCGCGTGCTCGAGTCGGTGCGCGACGGGCAGCGATCCGCCCTCGACGGCTCGGTCCTCAAGGTGCTGTGGTCCGAGGCGCGCGCCGAGCGGGCCGGAACGGCCGTCGATCTCCTCGGCCCGGCGGGTGCCCTCTACGGCGGCGATGCGCCGCGGGCGGGCCACTGGCAGGTGCAGTTGCTCAACCGTTTCTGGGGGACGATCGGCGGGGGTACGAGCGAGGTGCACCGCACGATGATCGGCGAGCGCGTGCTCGGCCTGCCGCCCGAGCCGCGGGTCGACCGCGACGTCCCCTGGCGCCCCGATCGGAGCCGGACATGACCGACGTCGACGACGCCCCCGCCTCGTACCGCATCGACGACGATGCCGACCAGGTTCGCCAGGAAGCAGACCGCCTGCACGTCCTCGCCCGTGTCGTCGATCCCGCGACCCGGGCCACGCTCACCGAGATCGGCGTGGCGCCCGGGTGGGCGTGCTGCGACGTCGGCTCGGGGGCGGGAACGGTCGTCGGCTGGCTGGCAGAGCGGGTGGCACCGGGCGGGCGCGTCGTCTCCGTCGACGTCGACACGCGGTTCCAGCCGCGGTCGAGCGGGATCGTCGAGGTCCGGACGCTCGACGTGACGACCGACCCGATCGGCGACGGTGAGTTCGACCTCGTGCACGCCCGGGGCGTGCTCCAGCACGTCGCGCAGCGGGAAGCGGTCCTCGACGCGATGGTCGCGGCCGCGAGACCCGGCGGCTGGGTGGTGGTCACCGACACCGACTGGGCGCAGTTCGATGTGCAGCCCGTTCCCGAGCCGTTCGCCACCTTGTCCGCCCGGATGCGCGAGCTCAGCGTGCGCCAGCACGGCTACGACGGCGACTGGGGCCGCCGGCTCGTCGACGCGTTCCGGCGGCGGGGGCTCGCCGAGGTGGAAGCGGAGGGTCGGGTGTGGACGATGCACGGCGGCACCGACTCGGCGGAGTGGTACGTCGCCGCGCTCGCCCGCGCGCTCGCCGTCGTGCCGGCAGAGATCTTCCCCCCGGGTTTCGACCCGCAGGCCGCGATCGAGCAGGCGCGCCGGCCCGACTTCGCCATTCTCTCGCCCATCTCGGTCACCGCTCGGGCCCGGAGGCCACGATGACGGGAGCGGAGGTCGTCGTCCGCCCGCTCTCCCCCACGCAGGCCACCACGCGCCGCAAGCTCATCGACGCCGCCGTAGCCCTCGCCACCGAGGGTGGATACGAGGCGGTCGGGATGCGGCAGGTCGCGGCACATGCCGGCGTGTCGGCGCCGACCGCGTACCAGTACTTCTCCTCGAAGGACCACGTGCTCGTCGACGCCCTCGTCGACCTGGTCGGGCAGACGACCGCCGACGTCGAGGCCAAGCCCCCGGGCCGGGGCCGCTCCGCCGCCGATCGGGTCGCGGCGGCGCTGCGCCGCGCGGTCCAGCGGGTGGAGCGGTCACCCGGCCTGTACGTGGCGGTCACGCGTGCCTTCATCTCGGGCACGCCCGAGGTCGCGCACGTGCGGGGCACGCTCGAGGCGTCGATGCGCCGCTGGATCGAGCTCGCGCTCGAGGGCAGCGAGATCGAGAACGAAGCCGGCGTCACGGAGGTGCTGGAGGCGGTGCTCTTCGCCAACATGGTCGGGCTCGTCACCGGGGCCACCGCACCGGCCGACGTCGGTGACGCGCTCGAGCGGGCCGTGCGCACGTTGCTGCCGGAGCGAGGGAGACGGCGATGAGCACCGATTTCCGTACGTTGGCCGCGGCCAGGATCCGCGACTTCCCCGGCGAGACGCCCCTGCAGGTGATGGCACGCCAGGGCGATTTCGAACCGTCGCAAATGACCTCGCTCGAGCGCTTCCCTTACTACACCGCGTTCCCGTTCGCCTGGTACTGGGCCGGCTACAGCGACGACCTCGCCCCCGGCGAGGTCCGCCCGTTGCGCCTGCTCGGTCGCGATCTCGTGCTGTGGCGAGACGAGCACGACGACGCGCACGTGATGGACGCCTACTGCCCCCACCTGGGCGCGAACCTCGCGCTCGGTGGGCGCGTCGAGGGCTGCAACCTCGTGTGCCCGTACCACTGGTGGGAGTGGGACGGCGAGGGCCGCAACGCTCGCATCCCCTACAGCGAGCGCACGAACGCGAAGGCCCGCGTGCGTTCGTACCCGACGATCGACCGCAACGGGTTCGTCCTCTTCTGGTACCACCCCGACCCGGGACAGCCGCCGCTCTGGAAGATCCCCGACCTCGGCGAGTACTTCACGTCCGACTGGACCGACTTCATCCGCGCCGACTGGAAGGTCCGGTGCCCGTGGCAGGAGCTCGCCGAGAACGGTCCCGACTACGTGCACCTGAAGACGGTCCACGGCGCCGCCACCGTGCCCGAGCTCGAGAGCCTCACGTTCGACGGCTACCGCAACCAGCTGCGCTCCAAGGTCGACTTCGCCACCCCGCGGGGGCCCCAACCCGGCCGTATCGACACCGACAGCTGGGGCCCGGGCTTCGGGATCGCCCGCTTCAGCGGGATCATCGACACGGTGTTCCTGGCCGCCACCACGCCGATCGACTGGGAGTGGACGTGGTCGATCAAGGCCTACAAGGTGCGCAAGCTCGGCCACGACGAGGAATCGCTGGCGCGCACCGTACGGGTCGGCGAGGCCCTCGTCGCCGACCTGCGCAAGCAGATGGCCGAGGACAACGTGATCTTCGACAACAAGATCCACGTGCCGGCACCGGCGCTCGCCGACGCCGACGGCCCGATCCTGCAGTTCCGCAAGTGGGCGCAGCAGTTCTACGTCGACGGCGACCCCGTCGCCTCCGCCCGCACCGCCCGCCCCTCCGTCGAACCTGCGCGCTAGGCGCGCCGGTTCCCCCGCGCAAGGCGCGCCGGAACGGGGAATCGCGCAGACCACCCGGTCTCGGTGTCGGCGCCCATCACCTCACCAGTGGTTCCAGCGGATCCGTTCCTCGGAGCGGGAGCGGTCGGCAGGATGGAACTCCGTGCCGATCGTGTACGCGACCGGGAACATCCCCGCCTGCGTGCATTTTCCGTACGGGATCCCGAGCAGCCCGGCCATCTCCTCCTCCCGGTGCAGGTGCAGCGTCGTCCACGCGCTCCCCAACCCGCGGCTGCGCAGGGCGAGCATGAAGCTCCATACGGCCGGGATGATCGAACCCCAGCGACTCGCCTGGTCGAAGATCGACCGGCCCTCGAGCCGCCCCGCCACCGTCGGCACCAGCAGCACCGGCACCTCGTGGAAGTGCTCGCGCAGGTGCAGCACCGAGGCCGTCATGCGCGCCGCGCTCTGCGCCGCGGCGGGCGAGTCGCTGCGCGGGACCGACGAGGCCGAGCGGCGCGGCCGGGCGATGTAGTCGTCCATGGCCGCGACGTAGATCCTCGCCATCTCGGCACGGATGTCGGGATCGTCGACGAGCACCCAGCCCCACGTCTGCTGGTTCGAGCCGTTCGGCGCCTGGAACGCGAGCCGCAGACATTCCTCGACCACCGCGCGTGACACCGGGCGTTCGAGGTCGAGCCGTCGGCGGACGGCCCGCGTCGTCGTGAGGACCTCGTCGAAGGAGAGGTCCGGCACGGTCAACCCGGGCGCGGCCGCCAGAAGGGCACGGCCCCGCCCTCGTCGGCGCGCACGAAGTACACCTCGACGGGCATGCCGATGTGCACCTCGGCAGGATCGCAACCGGTGAGGTTGCCCATCATGCGCGGGCCCTCCTCGAGGTCGACCATCGCGACGACGTAGGGCAGCTCCTCGCGAAAGGGCTTGGCATGGTTCTGGCGGATCACCGTGAAGGTGTGCACCGACCCCCGCCCGGAGCACGTGAGCCACCCCGGGTCGGCGCCGCACTGCGTGCACACCGTGCGCGGGTAGAACTGGCGCCGCCCGCACTCGGGGCACTCCTGCACGACGAGCTCACCGCGCGCCGCCGCCTCCCAGTACGGCGCCGACGTCGCGTCGGGCCGCGGGATGGGCCGGGCCCACTCTTCGACTTCGACCACATCAGCACTCACGGCGCCTCACTCCCCAGAATCACGGTGCCCATACACGACAGCCACCCGCCCGACCCGCAGGCGAGCGCGAGCTTGCAGTCGGGCACCTGGGCGTCGCCGCCCTGGCCTCGCAGCTGACGCACCGCCTCGACGATGAGGAAGATCCCCCGCATTCCCGGGTGGCACGACGACAGCCCGCCGCCGTCGGTGTTGAGGGGCAGAGCGCCGCCCCTGCGCAGGTGACCCTCCGCCACGAACTTGCCGCCCTCCCCCTTCGGGCAGAACCCGAGGTCCTCGAGCAGGAGGAGCGCGGTGATCGTGAAGCTGTCGTAGAACTGGATCGTGTCGATGTCGGCCGGGGTCACGCCCGCCCGCTCGAACGCGATCGGCCCCGCCTTCGCCGCCGCCGTGACCGTGTAGTCGGGCATCTGGCTGATGTTCCAGTGCGTCTGGGCGCCGGCGGCGCCGAGCACGTAGGCGGGCGGCTGGCGCAGGTCGGCGGCCCGCTCGGCGGTCGTCATGATGAACGCGCCCCCACCGTCGGAGATCACACAGCAATCGAGCTTGTGCATCGGGTCGGCGATCATCCGGGATCCGACCACGTCGTCGACGGTGATCGGGTCGCGGTACATGGCACTCGGGTTGAGGCCTGCGAACTCGCGCACGCCGACGGCGATCTCGGCCAGCTGCTCGGACGTGGTGCCGTACTCGTACATGTGACGCTGCGCCGCCATCGCGTACGCGCCGACGAGCGAGTTGCCGTACGGCGCCTCGTACGCCATCGGTCCCCCGACCTTCTGGGATCCGCGCGTGAAACCGCCGGTGCCGAGCATGCGACCCATCCGCGACAGCTGGTTGGAACCGTAGGTGACGAGGATGGTGTCGCAGATCCCGTCGCGGATGGCGGCGGCGCCGTGCTGGACGTGGAACTCGAACGACGACCCGCCCGTCATGGTGGAGTCGATGTACTTGTGATCGATGCGCAGGTACTCGGCCATGCTGACCGCATCGTCGACCATCTGCTGGTGCGACCCGCCGGCGCCGATGTAGCCGTCGATGTCGCGCAGCGCGACGCCGGAGTCGGCGAGTGCACGCTGCAGGGCGAGCGTGTGGTGCTGCATGCTGTCGAGATCGGGTGCAACGGGATAGTCGCTCAACCCGATCCCCGCGATCACGGGCGTTCGATCCGCCATGAAAGAAGCCCCCTGCTCACGTCACTGACGGCGGCGTCAGTAGAACAGACGCGCCGCGCCGAACGCCAACGACCGAACGGGCGAGTGGCGGCGGGCACCCGAGGAATGATGGAGTGCGCACCATGAACGATCTCAAGCTCGGACTCCAGCTCGGTTACTGGACCGCGCAGCCGCCTTCGGGGCACGACGTCATCGAGGCGGCGAAAGAGGCGGAGGCACTCGGCTTCGACTCCGTCTGGACGGGTGAGTCGTGGAGCTCCGACGCGTTCTCGCCGCTGGTCTGGGTCGGCGCCCACACGTCGCGCATCCAGCTGACGACGGGCATCGCCCAGATGTCGGCGAGGTCTCCGGTCACGATGGCGATGCACGCGATGACCCTCGACACCCTCACCGGCGGGCGGTTCCGGCTCGGCATCGGCGTATCGGGGCCGCAGGTCGTGGAGGGCTGGTACGGGCGGCCCTTCGCCAAGCCGCTCGCCCGCACCCGCGAGTACATCGACATCATCCGCCAGGTGCTTCGGCGGGAGGCGCCCGTCACCAGCGACGGCCCGCACTACCCGCTCCCGTACACGGGGGCCGACGCGGTCGGCCTGGGCAAGCCGCTCAAGATGATCACCCACCCGCCTCGCGCCGATATCCCCATCTACCTCGGGGCGGAGGGACCCAAGAACGTGGCGTTGGCCGCCGAGCTCTGCCAGGGCTGGGTGCCGCTCTACTACTCCCCGACGCGTCCCGAGGTGTACGCGGAGCAGATCGCGGGCGCGCCCCCGGGGTTCGAGATCGCGGTGAACGTCACGGTCACGGTCGCCGACGACGTCGCCACCGCGCTGCTTCCCGTCAAGGGCACGCTCGGCTTCTACATCGGGGGCATGGGCGCCAAGACGAAGAACTTCCACACGGAGCTCATGGCGCGCATGGGCTTCGAGGAGGAGGCCCACCGCATCCAGGACCTCTTCTTCGCGGGGAAGCGGGAGGAGGCGATCATGACCGTGCCCGACGAGTTCGCCGACGAGATCTCGCTCGTCGGCCCGCCCGATCGCATCCGCGACCGGCTCGAGGCCTGGCGCAAGACGCCCGTGACGACCCTGCTCGTCGGCAACCGTGACCCGCAGGTGCTGCGGCTCATGGCCGACCTCACGAGCTGACGGCCTCATGACCGACGCCGTCGCGATCGTCGAGGAGTTCTTCGCCGCCATCTACCGGCTCGACTTCGACGCCGCCGTCGAGCTCATGACCGACGACGCGTCGTACCACGACCTGCCGCTGCCGACCGATCCGACCGTCGGCAAGGACGCGATTCGACGCAAGCTCGACTTCATGATCGCCGGCGGAGTGACCGGCATGGACTACGACATCCGCCACATCCTCGGCGGAGACGACCTGGTGCTGGTCGAGCGCAGCGAGACGTGGCACTTCCCGTCGGGCGCGCGCCCCACACTCCGCGTCATGTGCGCAATCGAGCTGGCCGGCGGCAAGATCGCCGCCTGGCGCGAGTACTGGAACAACGAGGAGCTCATGAGCCAGATGCCACCCGAGTTCTTCGAGGGCGTCGCCCGCGCCCAGGCCTGAGTCCCGCCCTGACGGCCGCCACCTGACGCCCTGTCAGAACCTGTTCTAATCTCGGGGCGAAGGGGGCAGCCAGCATGCAGTTCAACCTCGCAGATCTGTTCGAGAACGCCGTCGACCACTTCGGCGAGCGGGAGTACCTGGTGTGCGACGGCAAGCGCCGCACCTACGGCGAGATGGAGGAGCGGGCCAACCGCCTCGCCCATCACCTGGCGGCCCAGGGCGTCGGGCCCGGCGACCACGTCGGCATCTACGCCTACAACTGCGTGGAGTGGGTCGAGACTCTCTGGGCGGTGTTCAAGCTCCGGGCGGTCTGGATCAACATCAACTACCGCTACGTCGAAGACGAGCTGCGCTATCTCTTCGACAACGCCGACCTCGTGGCCCTCGTGTTCCAGCGCGAGTTCGCGCCCCGGGTGGCAGGGCTGGTCGACGAGTTCCCCCGGCTCCGGCACCTGATCATGCTCGAGGACGGCAGCGGCGCCGACACGAGCGGCGTCGACGCTGTCCACTACGAGGACGCGCTGGCGTCGGGCTCGCCCGAGCGCGACTTCCCGCCCCGGTCGGCCGACGACATCTACATCCTCTATACGGGTGGCACCACCGGGATGCCCAAGGGTGTCGTCTGGCGCCACGAGGACGTGTTCTTCGCGCTCGGCGGCGGGATCGACGTCGTCGCGGGCACGAAGGTCGAACGGCCCGAGGCCATGGTCGAGAAGGGTCTCGCCCAGGGCCCGACGGTCGCGCTTCCGTGCGCACCCCTCATGCACGGCGCCAGCCAGTGGTCGACGATGAGCGGCAGCTTCATCGGGAACAAGGTCGTGCTGGTCCCCAAGTTCGACCCCCACGTCGTGTGGCGCCTGGTCGAGGAGGAGAAGGCGAACACGCTCATGATCACGGGCGACGCCATGGGCCGCCCGCTGATCGAGGCATTGCGCGAGCCCGGCGCCGACTACGACCTGTCGTCGCTGTTCGCGCTGTCGAGCACGGCCGCGGTGTTCTCGCCGTCGGTGAAGGACCAGTTCTTCGAGCGCTTCCCCAACCTCGTCCTCAGCGACGCCATCGGGGCATCGGAGAGCGGCGCGAACGGCTACACGCTCGTGCAGCCGGGCAAGACCGAGATGAAGGGTGGACCGACCGTGACGCCCGTCCTCGACAGCGTCGTGCTCGACGACGACCTCAACGTCGTGGAGCCGGGCTCGGGGGTGGTGGGCAAGGTGGCGCGGCGGGGCAACATCCCGCTCGAGTACTACAAGGACCCCGACAAGACGGCGGCGACGTTCGTCACCGCTCCCGACGGGACCCGCTACTCGATCCCGGGCGACTACGCGACCGTCGAGGCCGACGGCACGGTCACCCTCCTCGGTCGGGGCTCGGTGTCGATCAACTCCGGCGGCGAGAAGATCTACCCCGAGGAGGTCGAGGCGGCGGTGAAGTCGCATCCCGGCGTGTACGACGCCGTCGTCGTCGGTGTCGCCGACGAGCGCTGGGGCCAGCGCGTCGCCGCCGTCGTGCAGCCGCGCGAGGGCGCAGTCGTGACCCTCGACGACCTGCAGGTGCACTGCCGCACCAAGCTCGCCGGGTACAAGGTTCCGAGGGAGCTGCACCTCGTCGACACCATGCAGCGCTCCCCCGCCGGGAAGGCCGACTACCGGTGGGCCGTCCAGATCGCCACCGCCGCGGAGGTCACGACATGAAGACACGGGTCTGCGAGATGTTCGGCATCGAGCTGCCGATCTTCGCCTTCAGCCACTGCCGCGACGTCGTCGCCGCGGTGAGCAAGGCGGGCGGCATGGGTGTGCTCGGCGCGCTCGCGTACTCACCCGAGCAACTCGAGATCGAGCTGAAGTGGATCGACGACAACGTCGACGGCAAGCCCTACGGCGTCGACGTCGTCATGCCGGCAAAGGTCGCCGATCTCGCCGGCACCTCCGGGGGCGACGTCGAGCCCGAAAAGATGGCGGCGCAGTTCGGCGAGATGATCCCGCCGCAGCACCGCGAATGGCTCGACCGGCTCCTCGCCGAGCACAACATCCCCGAGCTCCCGGAGGAGGAGCAGACGGGTGGTGCCCTGCTCGGCTGGGTGCACGAGAAGGGCCGCCAGCAGGTCGACGTGGCGCTGAGCCACGACATCAAGCTGCTCGCCAACGCGCTCGGGTCGCCGCCCGAGGACGTGGTGAATCTCGCCCATGAGCACGGCGTGAAGGTCGCGGCGCTGTGCGGCACGGTCGCGCAGGCGGAGCGCCACGTCGCCCGCGGCGTCGACGTGGTCGTGGCCCAGGGCACGGAGGCGGGCGGCCACACCGGCGAGGTGAGCTCGCTCGTGCTGTGGCCGGAGGTGGTCGACGCCATCGGGCCCGACACGCCCGTGCTGGGCGCCGGCGGGATCGGCGACGGGCGCCAGATCGCGGCCGCGCTCGCGCTCGGCTGCGAGGGGGTGTGGACGGGCTCGATCTGGCTCACCACCGCCGAGAGCGATTCCAGCCCGCTCGTGCAGGAGAAGCTGATGGCGGCCACGTCGCGCGACACGGTGCGGTCGCGGAGCTGGACAGGCAAGCCCGCTCGGATGCTGCGCACCGAGTGGACCGAGGCGTGGGAGCGGGAGGACTCGCCCGGCTACCTGCCGATGCCGCTGCAGTACATGCTGATCAGCAACGCCCAACGCCGCATCGGCCGGTCCCAGAACCCCGAGCTCACCACCATGCCCGTCGGTCAGGTGGTCGGGCGCATGAACAAGGTGCGGCCCGTGCGCGACGTGATGTTCGACCTCGTGGAGGAGTTCGTGGAGGCCACCGAGGGCGTGCACAAGCTCGTGGAGTAGCAGGGGCGCCGCCCCGGTCTGGGCGGGCGCAGGAGCCGGCGGCGAAGGGGCGCCAGTGCAGTTCTCCATGATCTTCGAGGCCCAGATGGCCTTCCCCACTCGCGAGCACGAGCGCGAGGTGATCCACGACTGCGTCGAGCAGGCCGTCCTCGCCGAGGAGGTCGGCTTCGACCGGGTGTGGGCGGTCGAGCACCACTCGCTCCTGCGCTACGCGCACATGAGCGCGCCCGAGATCTTCCTGTCGTTCGTGGCCGCCCGGACCGAGCGCATCCGCGTCGGGCACGGGGTGGTGTGTCTGCCGTTCAACTACAACCACCCCATCCGGGTGGCCGAGCGCGCCGCCATGCTCGACGTGCTCTCGGGCGGACGCCTCGATCTCGGCGCCGGCCGGGGCGCGACGCTCCAGGAGATGTCGGCCTTCGGCGTCGATCCCGCCGATACGTACGATGAGCTGGAGGAGTCGCTCCGCATGATCGGGTGCATGTGGGCC
>DASUUL010000203.1:0-3034 GCA_036374115.1 Acidimicrobiia bacterium
GGGATCGGCGTCGAGCTCGACGGCGACACCCATCATTACGGCGAACGCGCCGAACGTCGTGATCGGTCGCGCGAGAACGATCTCGGCGTGATCGGCATCCGCGTCCTGCGCTTCGACTGGCACGACGTCACCAAGCGCCCCGACTACGTGGTGCAGACGGTCCGCATGGCGCTCGAGCCAGGCGCCTGATGCGTACCGCGTGCGCACTATTTGCGCATGTTGCACGCATCGAAGCAGCTACAGGTCCGTGGTCTCGGCGAGGTCGGCGGCTTTCGCCATCATGTCGAGGACGATGGGGCCGAAGGCCTCCATGCGGGGGTTGTCGGCGCCGCCCTGTACGTAGCGCGCGTAGCCGCCCTCGAGCACGATCGCGATCTTGAAGCGGGCCAGGATCTCGTAGTAGTCGATCTCGTCGACGGGCCGGCCGCTCTCCTGCTCGTAGTACGCGAGGAGCTCGTCGCGCGTCGGCATCCCCGTGTAGTCGACGTATCCACTGCTCGACGGGTCGTCGCCCTCACGGGGCCAGCCCATGATCACCCACCCGAGGTCGAGCAGCGGATCCCCCACCGTCGCCATCTCCCAGTCGACGATCGCCGCCAGCCGCGCCGGTGCACCCTCGGCGAACATCACGTTGGCGAACTGGTAGTCGCCGTGGATGATCCCGGGCTCGTACCGGCTCGGCTTGTGGGCGCGCAGCCAGTCGGCGGCGACGTCGATCCCGGGCAGCTCCCGGATCTGGAACCTCGCCAGGTGCGCCAGCCACCGGTCGACCTGGCGCTCGTGGAACCCGTCGGGCTTGCCGAACCCCTCCAGCCCCCGGGCCCGCCAGTCGACCTTCGACAGCTTGGCGATCCCGTCGACGAGCTGGAAGCCGAGCCCGGCCCGAGCCTCCAGGTCGGTGTCGAAGGGCGCCGGCCACTCCTTGCCCATGCTCATCGGCGACCAGCCGTCGATGTAGCCCATCAGGTAGAAAGTGGCGCCGAGCACGCTCGTGTCGTCGCACGCCGCGATCGCCTCGGCGTGCGGCACGTCGGTGCCGTTGAGCGCCTCGAGCACGCGCCACTCCCGGAGCATCGTCTCGTTGCGACCCTCGGGAACGTTCCGGGGCGGGCGCCGCAACACCATGCGCTCCTCGCCCCGCCGCACCTCGAAGATCTCGTTCGACGCGCCCCCGCTGATGAACCGAGTCGTCACCGGCTCACCCGAACCCGCGCCGGGCAGGCCGCGCTCGTCCATCCACGCCGCCAACGCGACCTCGTCGACCAACCCCTCCGTACGGCTCGGGTCGTCGGCGCCGCCCCACACCTCGCTCGTCGCGCTCACAGGTTCCCGATTTCGAGGTCGAGCAGGTGGGCGAACTTGCTGCAGGCCTCGGCGCGCCGCTCGGGCAGGTGCTCGCTCGGCCACAAGCCGTCCGACGGCGCGTAGCCCTTCAGGATCTGACGGGCGATGGTGACCTTGTGCACCTCGGTGGGGCCGTCGGCGATCCCCATCACCGGCATCGCCATCCACATTCCCGCCAGCGGCATCTCGTTCGAGACGCCCAGCGCCCCGTGCGCGTGCATCGACCGGTACACGATGTCGTGGAGCACCTTGGGCGTCGCCACCTTCACGCCCGCGATCTCCGTGCGCGCCTTGTGCCCGCCGACCTGGTCGATCGTCCACGCCGCGTGCAGCACCTGCAGGCGGAACTGGTGCAGCTGGATCCACGACTCCGCCACCGCGTCCTGCACCATCTGCTTCTTCGCCAGCAGTTCGCCCTGGGTGGTGCGGCTCAGCACGCGCTCGCACATCATGTCGAATGCCCGCTGGGCCATGCCGATGGTGCGCATCGCGTGGTGGATGCGCCCGCCGCCCAGCCGGGTCTGCGCGATCACGAACGCCTGACCCTCGCCGCCAAGCAGATTCTCGGGCGGCACCCGCACACCGTCGTAGTGGACGTACGCGTGCCCACCCTCACCCTCCGGCTCGCCCCCGAGGCCGACGTTGCGGATGATCTTCACGCCGGGCGTGTCGGTGGGCACGAGGAACATCGACGCGCCCTGGTACACGGGTACGTCGGGGTCGGTGATCGCCATCACGATCGCGAACGACGCGAAGCGGAAGTTCGACGAGAACCACTTCTCGCCGGTGATGACCCACTCGTCGCCGTCGCGCTCGGCGCGGCACTTGAACTGCTGCGGGTCGGCGCCGGCTTGGGGCTCGGTCATCGAGTAGCACGACGAGATCCGGCCGTCGAGCAGGGGCTCGAGGTAGCGGTCCTTCTGCTCCTGGGTTCCGTAGTGGGCGAGGATCTCGGCGTTGCCCGAGTCGGGCGCCTGGCAGCCGAACACGCTCGGCGCCCAGCTCGAGCGCCCGAGGATCTCGTTCATGAGCCCGAGCTTGAGCTGGCCGTAACCCTTGCCGCCGAGGTCGGGGCCGAGGTGACACGCCCACAGGTCACGCGCCTTGACCTCGTCTTGTAGCGGCCGGACCACCTTCTCGTGCACGGGGTGGCTCTTGTCGTACACGAGGTGCGAGCTGAACGCGAGATCGAGCGGCTCCACCTCCGTGTCGACGAACTGATGGATCCAGTCGAGCTTCTCCTGGAACTCCGGCTCGGTCGAGAAGTCCCATCCCATGCCCTACTCCCCCTCATCCTCTTGCTTGGCGAGCTCACGCGGTCGCGACGTTCATCCGACCGCTCCCGCCGGTCGGCAGCGCGACGTCGGTGGGGGTGAGCGTCAGCACCCGCCCCACCTGCTCCTCTTGCTCGGCCGCCGCCAGCAGCTCCACGTCGAGCAGCTTCGCGTACGTGCGGCCCTCGCCGCCCGGGAGGTCGCACACGGCGACGCCCCACTCCGGCGAGCCGTCGCGACCGTGAACGACCGAGTACGCGGCCACGGTCGCCTTGCCCTCGTACACGTCGACGATCGGAACAGTCCCGGCGGCGTCCAACCGCGCCTGCACACCCCCCTGGTCGGGCGGCGTGGGCGCGCCCGCGGCCGCGCCCGCGCCCGCCCCCTCCGGGGGCTGCGTCGAGTACACGCCGTAG
>DASUUL010000204.1:0-20222 GCA_036374115.1 Acidimicrobiia bacterium
AAGCCGAGGCCGCCGGCGCGGATCGACTCGTGCAGCAGCCCGACCATGGCGTCGAGCTGCTCGGGGGTGGCCTCGTGGCCGACGGC
Organism: Acidimicrobiia bacterium; assembly: GCA_036374115.1. Taxonomy (GTDB): domain Bacteria; phylum Actinomycetota; class Acidimicrobiia; order IMCC26256; family JACDBD01; genus JACDBD01. Next base: position 87 of record DASUUL010000204.1, read on the forward strand.
GTCGGCGCCCATGACGTAGCGGCGCAGCGCGCAGTGCCCCACCATGAAGCCCGCATTGCCGCCGATGCGCCCGTCGAGGCGGTCGAGGTACTCGGCGACGGTCTCCCACCGCCAGTCGACGCCCTCCTCGAGGGCGGCGAGCGGCATGCCCTCGACCCTGGCCATCATGCGCCGCAGGTAGTCGGCGTCGGTGGCGTCGAGGGGCGCGAGGGTGAAGCCGCAGTTGCCGCCGATCACCGTGGTCACTCCGTGCACGCTCGACGGCGACGCCAGCGGGTCCCAGAAGAGCTGGGCGTCGTAGTGCGTGTGCGGGTCGACAAAACCCGGCGCCACGACGAGACCCTCGGCGTCGATCGTCTCGGTGGCGTCCTCGTCGACGTCGCCGACGGCCACGATCCGACCGGCGCGCACCCCCACGCCGGCGCGCCGCCCGCGGGAGCCGGTGCCGTCGATCAGGGTTCCGCCCTCGATCCGGTAGTCGAGCATGGGGCACTCCTCCCAGAGGGGTCGGCCAGCGGGGCCGGGCGCTCGGGTGGTGGACGTGGAACGCGTTCTATTTTGGGGCGTCCGCGCCTACACCACAAGCCCGCCGTACAGTCTCGAGTGGATCGTGCGGAGGCGCGACCCAAACGGTCGGCGCCGGGTCCTCGGCGCCGAGCGAGGAGCCGATGTGATGGACCACCATTTGGCGCAGGTGAACGTGGCCCGGTTGCGGGCGCCGCTCGACAGTCCCCTCCTCGCCGACTTCGTGGCACGCCTCGACGAGATCAACAAGCTCGGCGACACCAGCCCCGGGTTCGTGTGGCGCCTCAAGGAGCCCGGGGGCAACGCCACCTCCTTTCGGATCTTCGACGACGACTCCCTGATCGTGAACCTCACGATGTGGGTGTCGATCGAGGCCCTCGCCGACTTCGTGTACCGCACCGGCCACAAGGACGTGCTGCGGCGCCGGCGCGAGTGGTTCGTGCCCATGGACGAGGCCGCGCTCGCGCTCTGGTGGGTGCCGGCGGGCCACCGCCCGAGCGTGGCGGAGGCCGAGGACCGCCTGCGGTATCTCCGCGAGCACGGCCCGACGCCGGAGGCGTTCACGTTCCGCGACCGCTTCCCCGCCCGGGACCGCACCCCAACTCCTTGACTCAGTCCTCTAAATCGGCGTAGCCTCCCCGGGGTGGGGGACGACCAGCCCGCGGGCGACGAGCTCGACGCCGTCGGCCGGGCCCTCGAGGCGCTCTTCCGGCTGAACGCCAGCCGCAAGGTCCATGCCCTGCGGGCGGCGGCCGCGGGCGTGCCGATCTCGGCGCCCGGCTTCGTCCTGCTCCGCCGCGTCCAGGAGGACGGGCCGCTCCCGCTGGGCGAGCTCGCCCGCCGCACCGACATGGACCCCGCCGCCGCCGGTCGCCAGATCCGCCAGCTGGAGCGCGACGGCCTCGTCGACCGGGTCCAGGGCCCCGGTGACGGGCGTGTCACCACCGTGTCGGTCACGGCCGCGGGCGCGGAGGCCCGCCGCCGGATCAACGGGGTCCTGGGTCGCCATATGGAGGAGGTGCTCGACGCGTGGTCGCCGGCCGATCGCGCCGACCTCGCCCGCCTGCTGGCCCGCCTCGCCCGCGACCTGCGTTCCGTGCACTACCGCACGCTCGCCGACGAGCCGGTCGCCTCGGAGGTGGCGGGCCGATGATGCCGACCGACGTGGGCGTGGTCGATCTGATGATCGGCTTCCCGAGCGCCGATGCCCGCCGCCACTACGACTTCATGCGCAAGGCCCTCCACGACGAGGAGAGCGGCCGGATGGAGTTCCCGGCCGAGTACATGTTCAAGCAGGTCCCCAACTACGTGGAGGAGGGCCAGGACCCGGTCGAGATCACGCTCGGCGAGATGGACCGCCTCGGCGTCGCGGTCGGCATGGTGGGCATCGGCGCCGACGTCACGAAGCGAGCGCTCCGCGACCATCCCGACCGCTTCGTCGCCAGCCTGGAGGTCGATCCCAACGAGATCACCAAGGCAGTCCGTCGCATCCGCGAAGCCCACGACGAGTACCGCGTCAAGGCGGTCACGTCGTTCCCGGCAGGCTGCAACCCGCAGGTGCCAGTGAACGACCGCCGTTACTACCCGATCTACCAGGCGTGCATCGACCTCGACATCCCCGTGGTCGTCAACGCCGGGATCGCGGGGCCGCGCCTGCCGTCGGCGTGCCAGGACGTCATGCACTTCGACCAGGTCTGTTACGACTTCCCCGACCTGCGGATCGTGATGCGCCACGGCGCGGAGCCGTGGGAGGAGCTGGCCGTGAAGCTGATGCTCAAGTGGCCGGGCCTCCACTACATGACGAGCGCGTTCGCGCCCAAGTACTACCCGCAGGCGATCATCGACTACGCGAACACCCGCGGCGCCGACAAGATCATGTACGCGGGCTACTACCCGATGGGCCTGAGCCTCGGGCGGATCTTCGACGAGCTGCGCACCGTGGCGTTCCGTGACCACGTGTGGCCGAAGTTCCTGCGCGAGAACGCCGTGCGGGTGTTCAAGCTCGACGACGTCGTGGGCGGCGGGTCGGCATGAGTCGCCGCATCGAGTACGCCGGCAGCGTCCACGACGAGGAGGAGATCGCCGCCGTCGTCGAGGTGCTGCGGGGCGGCGCCACTGCGTTGCGCATCGGCCGCAACGTGCGCGAGTTCGAGCGGCGGGTGGCGGCGTTGTTCGGCAAGCAGCGCGGGATCATGTGCAACTCGGGTTCGTCGGCGCTCGACCTCGCGGTCTCGCTTCTCGCGCTCGCGCCCGGCGACGAGGTGATCTCCTCGGCGGTCGTGTTCTCCACCGACGTGGCGCCGTTGGTCCGTGCCCGCGCCGTGCCCGCGTTCGTCGACGTCGAGGCCGACACCTTCAACATCGACGTCGACGGCATCGAGGAGATGATCACGCCGCGCACCAAGGCGATCCTCGTGCCCAACCTCATCGGCAACGCTCCCGACTGGGATCGCATCCGCGAGATCGCCGACCGCCACCAGCTGCTCGTGGTGGAGGACTCGTGCGATGCCCTCGGCGCGACCTTGAGAGGCAGGCCCACCGGGACGCGCTCCGACATCAGCGTCACGAGCTTTGCGATGTCGCACATCATCACGGGCGCCGGCACGGGCGGGATGGTGCTCGTCGACGGCGAGGATCTTGCCGACCGGTGCCTCCTGCTGCGCCGATGGGGTCGGCGCTCGGAGGTGCAGCTGTTCGGCTCGAAGCGCGGAGAGCGCCGGTTCTTCTCCGAGCTCGGCGACGGCCTCGAGTACGACAACCTCTTCATCTTCGACGAGGTCGGGTGGAACTTCGAGCCTTCGGAGCTGTCGGCCGCGTTCGGGCTCGTGCAGCTGCGCAAGCTTCCGCGCTTCCTCGACCGGCGAAAGCGCAACTTCACCCGTCTGTACGAGCACTTCGCCCGGTATCCCGATGCGTTCGTGCTCCCGCGGACCCTGGAAGGTCTCGACACCGGCTGGCACATGTTCGCCTTCCTCATCCGGCCCGAGTCCGGCATCCGCCGGGCGGCGTTCCAGGAGCACATGGAGACGAACGGGGTCGACACGCGGATGGTGTGGACCGGCAACGTTCTGCGCCAACCCGCGTTCAAGGGTGTTCCGCACCGGGCCGCTTCCGGCGGCTACCCGAACGCCGATCGCGTCATGGAGCAGGGGCTGGTGCTGTCGTGCAACCACGGGCTCGACGACGCCGACATCGACTACGTGTGCGAGACCGTCGACGCGTTCCTCGCCGCAGAAGGAGTGGCGTCATGACCGCCGCGACCGTCCCCACCGCCGACCGGTACACCGTCATCTCGGCCGACTGCCACGCCGGCGGGAACATGGAGATGTACCGGGAGTACCTCGATCCCGCGTACCTCGAGGAGTTCGACCGGTGGCGGGGGGAATACACGAATCCGTTCCGGGATCTCCAGCGTGGAAGTCGCGGCCGGGTGCGCAACTGGGACGACGAGCGGCGCATCTCCGAGCAGGACACCGACGGTGTCGTCGCCGAAGTGGTGTTCCCCAACACGGTGCCCCCGTTCTTCCCGACCGGAGCGATCGTCGCCCGCCCGCCGTCGCCCGACGAGTTCGAGCTCCGGCTCGCGGGCATCCGCGCCCACAACCGGTGGCTGGCCGACTGGTGCGCTCGCCATCCCGAGCGCCGCGCCGGCATCGCCCAGATCTTCCTCAACGACGTCGAGGAGGCGATCGCGGACGTGCGCTTCGCGAAGGAGCAGGGGCTGCGCGGCGGGATCCTGCTCCCGGCGGTGCCCGACGACACCAAGCACATCAAGCCGCTGTACGCGCCCGACTACGACCCGCTCTGGCGCGTCTGCGAGGAGCTCGATGTCGTCGTCAACCACCACTCCGGCGGCGGCTCACCCGACTACGGGCCGTACCCGGCGGCGGGCGTGCTCTGGATCGCCGAGACGACCTTCTACTCCCGGCGGGCGCTCGGCCACCTGATCCTCGGCGGGGTGTTCGAGCGGTTCCCCGGGCTGCGCTTCGTGCTCACCGAGCAGGGAGCGTCGTGGGTGCAGCCGATGCTGGCGCAGCTCGACGTGTTCCACCGCCAGATGCAGACGGGCCGGATCGGGGAGCTCAAGTACGAGCCCGACGAGGTCCTGCCGCTCGCGCCGAGCGAGTACTTCGCCCGCAACTGCTGGATCGGCGCCAGCTTCCCGAGCCCGCGGGAGGCCGAGGCGCGCCACGAGATCGGCCTCGACCGCTTCATGTGGGGCTCCGACTACCCGCACCACGAGAGCACGTACCCGTACACGCGCGAGGCCCTGCGGCGGGCGTTTGCCGGCACCGACCCGGCGGAGGTGCGCCAGGTCCTCGCCGGCAACGCCGCCGCCGTCTACGACTTCGACCTCGAGGCGCTGGCGCCGCTCGCCGCCGCGGCCGGCCCCACCGTCGCCGAGGTCGCGGTGCCGCTCGACGAGATCCCCGCCGACGCCACCAGCCCCGGCTTCTACCGGCCGTAAAGGGCCGTTTTGGCGTCGCTGCTCCGGAAAATAGGCGGTGCAGCGACGCCAGAACGGCTCTGGAGCGCGTAGCGTCGCGGCCGTGCGTGGCACCGAGCTCGTCTTCGACGCGCTCCGCCAGGAGGGCATCCACACCGTCTTCATGGTGCCGGGGGGCGTGAACGACGCGTTCATGCCCCCGATGACCGGCACGCCCGGGATCACCACGGTCGTGGCGGCGCACGAGGGCGGCGCGGCGTACATGGCCGACGGCTCCGCCCGCGCGTCGGGACGTTTCGGGGTCGCCTTCGGGATCGGCGGCCCCGGGATCTTCAACATGACCACGGCGCTCGCCTCGTCGTTCAGCGATCGTACGCGTGTTCTCGCGATCAGCGGGGAGGTGCCGACGAACTTCGAGGGCCGAGGCGCCTTCCAGGACGCGTCGGGCGCCGCGCTCGACGACGTCGGGGTCGCTCGACCGGTGACGGGCCTGTCGGTGGCAGCGGAGGACCCGGCGGTACTGCCCGTGCACCTGCGCCGGCTCGTGACGCACATGGTCGTGCGCCGGGTGCCCGTCCACCTGTCGGTTCCGACCGACGTGCAGCAGGCCGAGGTCGACGACACGTGGGACCCGCTTCCCGACACGACGTACCACTCGAGCACCGTCGACGTTGCTGCGCTCGACCCCCTCTGGGCGACGCTGGCGGGAGCCCGGACGATCACCGCCCTCGCCGGCCCCGGGATCCGCAACAGCGACGCGTCCGGAGAGCTGATCGAGTTCGCCGAGCGCTTCGGCATCCCCGTCGCCACGACTCTCGTCGCCAAGGGCGTGATGCCCGAGGACCACCCGCTGTCACTCGGCGTGTTCGGCTACGCCGGCAGCCGGTGGGCCACCGACGCGTTGCTCTCGCCCGACGTCGACGTCCTCCTCGTGCTCGGCAGCGGGCTCACCCAGCGCGACACGATGTACTGGGACGACAGGCTGCGGCCACGCCAGGCGATCGTGCACGTCGACTTCGACGCCACCCTGATCGGCCGTACGTGGCCGGCGGTGCCCGTCGTCGGCGATCCGCGAGCCGTGCTGCGCGCGCTGCTCGGCGCGTCGGACGAGCGCGCCGCCGCCCTCGAGGCGAGCGCGGGCGCACGCCGTACCTGGCTCGAGCGCGTGCAGGCGGGTGGAAGCCGGCACTACGACGAGGAGAACTGCACCAGCGACGCTACGCCCATCCATCCGGCGCGTGCGATCAGCGAGCTGCGTACCGCTGCTCCGCACGACACCGTGATGTGCGTCGACTCCGGAGCGCATCGCGCCTGGGCCGGCCACTACTGGAGCGCCTACGGGCCGCGCGACTACGTGACGGCGACCAACCTCGGTCCGATGGGCGCCGCCGTACCGCTCGCGGTCGGCGCCAAGCTCGCGCGCCCGGACGTTCCCTGCGCGGTGGTCGTCGGCGACGGGTGCATGCTCATGCACGGCATGGAGCTCCACACCGCCGTGCGCGAAGGTGTGCCGATCGTCGTCGTGGTGATGAACAACCGCGCCTACGGGAACATCTGGTTCCGGGCCCACACGATGGGTCCCGGCCCCGAGGCGCTCACCGACATCACCGGCATCGACTGGGCGGCGTTCGCCCGGTCCCTCGGCGCCGACGCCGCGACCGTCACCGAGCCCGACCAGCTCGCGCCCGCGTTCGCCACCGCGTTCGCGTCGTCGCGCCCGTTCCTCGTCGACGTCCATGTCGACAAGCAGGCCGCGAAGCCGACGACGCCGTGGACGGATGCGGTGTACGCCTGGGAGGACGACCACTGATGGCGGAGCTACCCGATCCGCGCCAGACGCTGGGAGAGGACGACCGCGCCCGGCTCGAGGCCGTGATGCGCCAGCGGCACGAGACCGAGCCCGCCGAGGTGTACCTCCGCATGTTCAACAACCCCGACGTGGCCGCGCTCGTCGGCGACCTCGGTGCCCACCTCCGGTATCACGGGGTGCTGCCCGACGACGTCCGGGAGCTGGTGATCCTCCACCTCGCCCGCCGGATGGGCCTGGCGTACGAGTGGGCGCACCACGTGCGCTTCGCCCGCGCCGCCGGGATCACCGACACCACGGTGGCGGCCCTGGCCGCGGAGAAGAAGCCGAGCGGCCTGCGCGACGAGCAGGTGGCCGCGCTCGCCGCCGCCGACGCCACCCACGAGTTGCGCTCGATCCCGGCGAGCGTGCAGCGCGTGCTCGACGACGCCTACGGCGCCAAGGGCGTGGTCGAACTCGTCGCAGTCGTCGGCCTCTACCGCCTCATCGGCGGCGTGATCGCCGCCTTCGACGTCCGCCTCGAGCCCCGCTTCGATCCCCCGGCCTGGGGTTGACGGCCGCGGAGGCCCCTACAGGTCGGGCAGGTTCAGGGCCAGGTTCGGGTGCTCGATGCCGCCGTCGACCTCCCACACCTTGCCGGTGACGAAGCTCCCCGCGGACGACGCGAGGTAGAGGGCGGCGAGGGCGATGTCGTCGGGCTCGCCGAGGCGACGCAGCGGCGTCTTGGCCACCATCTCCTCGCGCAGCTCGTCGTTCTCGAGCACGATCTCGAGCGCGGAGGTCGCGACGGAGCCGACCGCGATCGCGTTCACGCGAATGCGGGGCGCGAGGTCCGTGGCCAGGAGCCGCGTCATGTGGGAGAGCGCGCCCTTGGCAGTGCCGTAGGCGACGAAGCCGCGGTCGGTGAGGCGACCCATCGCGGAGGAGATGTTGACGACGCTGCCGCCGTCGCCGCCGAGCATGTGCGGCACCGCCAGCTTCGTGAGCGTGAACGCCGTGGTCACGTTGAAGTGGAATGCAGCCTCGAACGCCCGCTCACTCGTGTCGAGAAACGGCTGGGGCATGCTGCCGCCGGCGTTGTTGACGACGATGTCGAGACGACCGAACTCGCTCATCGCCCGGTCGACGAGGCCCGAGAGGTTGCCGGTGTCACTCACGTCGCACGGAACGACCACGCCGCGCCGGCCGCGCTCGGCGATCTGCCCGGCCACCGCGTCGAGCTGCTCCTTCGTGCGCGCCGCGAGCACGACGTCGCCCCCGGCGTCGGCGAACGCGAGCGCGCAGGCGGCCCCGATCCCACGCCCGGCGCCGGTGACGACGGCGACCTTCCCGGTGATGTCGAAGCGGTCGAGGACGCTCATCGCTGCACCATCGGAGGCGACGGTACACCGGTGGTCTGACACGATGTCAGGTCATGACCGAGCGCAAGCACGACGACTGGGTTCGCCGCATCCCCACCACCGATCCCACGGTGGACGATCCGGTCGATGCGGTGCCGGCGGCCACCGTCGTGCTCCTGCGCGACGGCGAGCCCGGACTCGAGGCGCTGATGGTGCGGCGCAACTCGAAGCTGGAGTTCGCGGGCGGGATGTGGGTGTTCCCGGGCGGGCGGGTCGACGCCGAAGACATGCCCGCCGACGGCGACGTGCTCGAGGGGGCGCGGCACGCCGCGGTGCGCGAGGCGCTCGAGGAGGCGGCGCTCGTGGTCGACGCCGACGCGCTGGTGCCGTTCGCCCACTGGGAACCGCCGGCGGTGGCGGCCAAGCGCTTCGCCACCTGGTTCTTCATGGGCCCTGCGCCCACCGGCGCCGTCACCGTCGACGGCGGCGAGATCCACGACCACCGGTGGACGCCGCCGGCGGCTGCGCTGGCGGCGCGCGACGCCGGCGACATCGAGCTCGCGCCGCCCACCTGGGTCACGCTCCATCGCCTCGCCGGCCACGGCGACGTCGCCTCCGCGCTCGCCGGCGCCGCCGCCGCCGAGCCCGAGTTCTTCGAGACGCACATCGCTCGCGTGGGCGACGGAGCGATCGCCGCGCTGTGGCACGGCGACGCCGGCTACGAGTCGGGCGACGGCGACGCGCCGGGGCCCCGCCACCGCCTCCTCATGCTCGAATCCGGCTGGCGGTACGAGCGAACGTAGCTTGTACGCTCCGGCTGACGGCCCGTCGGGTCCGGCCGTCGGGTCTGGATGGCCGAGCAGGGGGCACGGTGATGAAGGCGCTCGTGTACGACGGGGAGCAGGCCGCGATCCGCGAGGGTCTCGAGGTGCGCGACCCCGAGGCGACCGAGGTGAAGGTGCGCGTCGTCGCCGCCGGCCTGTGCCACAGCGACCTCAGTGTGATCGACGGCACGATCCCGTGGCCGACCCCGACGGTCCTCGGCCACGAGGGTGCCGGCATTGTCGAGCAGGTCGGCTCGGCGGTCACCCACGTGCAGCCCGGTGACCACGTCGTGCTGCACACCGTCGCCAGCTGCGGTCTGTGCAAGTGGTGCAACATCGGCAAGCCGGCGTGGTGCCGGGCGAGTCTCGGCAACCCGAGCCAGCCGTTCACCCTCGACGGCGAGCCGGCGTGGAACTTCGCCGGCGCCTCCTTCTTCTCCGAGTACACCGTCGTGCGCGGCTACCAGTGTGTGCCGATCCCCGGCGACGTCCCGCTCGAGTCGGCGTGCCTGATCGGCTGCGGCGTGCTCACCGGCGTGGGCTCGGTGTTCAACCGCACCGACCTCGACCTCGGAAGCACCGCTGCGGTCTTCGGCGTGGGCGGAGTCGGTCTCAACGTGATCCAGGCGTGCAAGGCCAAGGGCGCCACGCGGATCATCGCCATCGACACCGTCGCCGAGAAGGAGAAATGGGCACGCGAGTTCGGCGCCACCGACTTCGTGCTCGCCGGCGAGGGGATCGACACCGTGCAGACGGTGCGTGAGCTCCTTCCCTACAGCGACGAGCAGGTGACCGGCACCATGGGCGCCGGCGGCGTCGACTACGCCTTCGACTGCGTCGGCCATCCCGCGGTTCTGAACAACGCGCTCGACATGCTCGACTGGGGCGGCACCGCCGTCGTCATCGGCGTTCCCGCGCCCACGGCCACCGTGCCGGCGCGCATCGGCAACTTCACCCACGTCGAGCGCACCCTCACGGGTTCGCGGGCCGGTTCGCACCGGCCGCACTACGACATCCCGCTCATCGTCGACCTGTACCAGCGGGGCGTCCTCAAGCTCGACGAGCTCGTCACCGCCAAGTACGCCCTCGACGAATGGGAGACGGCCGTGCACGACCTCCACGAGGGCAAGCTCGCCCGCGGCGTCCTCACGATCACCGACAGCTGACGCTCGGCTGGTCGCGCCCGGAGGATCCGATGCGGGCCGTGCGCCATACCGACGCCGGGATCGAGACGGTCGACGTCCCGAGTCCCGACGCGGCGGGCGCCGTCCGGGTACGCGTGCGGTCGTCGGGCATCTGCGGCTCCGATCTGCACATGCTCGAGTGGGGCCCGATGCCGGTCACGCTCGGCCACGAGATCGCCGGGTATCTCGACGACGGCACGCCCGTGGCCGTGTGGCCGCTCCTCGCCTGTGGCACTTGCGACCGTTGCGTCGCCGGCGAGGTCAGCCAGTGCCGCACCGGACCGAGCCAGGTCTACGGCGTCGGGCGCGACGGCGGCATGGCCGACGAGCTCGCCGTCGACGCCGGCTGCGTCGTTCCCCTGCCCGACGGACTCTCCGCCGCCGACGCCGCCCTGGTCGAGCCGGTGGCCTGCGGTGTGCACGCGCTGCGCCGGGCGGGTGTGGGCGCCGGCGACCGCATCGCGGTGGTCGGCGCGGGTGCGATCGGCCTCGGCGCGGCCGCGGTCGCCCGGTGGATGGACGCGCCCGTCGACGTCGCCGCGAGGCATCCGGCGCAGGTGGCGGCGGCGGCGCGCATCGGTGCCGGGACCGAGCCCGAGGGCGAGTACGACGTGGTGGTGGACGCCGCCGGCACGGACGGAGCGGTGGCGCGCGGCGTCGAGCTCGTCCGGCCGGGCGGCACGATCGCCCTCGTGGCGAGCTACTGGGAGCCGGTTCGGTTCCCGCAGTTCTTCACCATGAAGGAGCCCGTGCTGGTGGGCGCCAACATGCACGGCCGCGACGCCACCGGCACCGACATGGAGGCGGCCGCGCGCCTCCTCGCCGACCTGCCCGAGGTGGCGGCGGCGGTGATCACCCACCGCTTCCCGTTGGAGCAGGCGAGCGAGGCGTTCGGGGTGGCGGCCGATCGCGCCGCCGGTGCGATCAAGGTGGTGCTGGAGCCGTAGCGCGGGGTTCGTGCGCGAACCGGTCACGAAGCCGGTACTCCTGCACAAACGATCAGGGGTCGATGCGCGCGCCGGCGTCGACCCCGAGCTCGGTCACGCCGTGGCCCCGCCGGGAACCTCCACGGTGTCGGTGTCGCGTCCCGAGCGCAGGATGGAGCCGGGGCGGGCGCCGGTGAGCGTGCCGCCGGCGGCGATCTCGGTGCCGTTCACGAGCACATGCTCGATGCCTTCGGCCTCGCAGTACAGACGCCCGGCACCACCGGGGAGGTCGTGGCGAGTGTGCACCGGGCCCGGCCCGATGCGCGCTTCATCGAACAGCACGAGGTCGGCGTGCCAGCCCTCGGCGATCCGGCCCCGCTCTCGGATCCCGTACAGACGCGCCTGCGCGTCGGTGACGAGGTGAACCGCCTCCTCGAGCGGGAGCAGGCCCCGCTCGACCACGGCGCCGCGCAGCATCGCCGTGCTGTAGTTGAACGTCGCCAGCATGTCGAGGTGGGCGCCGGCGTCGGACGCACCGACGATCGCGCGTGGGTCGCGCCACACCGCGACGCGCCGGCGCCACGACTCGTCGTCGTCGCCGGCGGCCGGCGGCTTGATGACGGTTCGGAGGTCGTCGGCCACGGCGACGTCGAGCAGCGTGTCGAACGGCGGCGTGCCGCGCTCGGTGGCGACGTCGGCGACCGTGCGGCCGGCGACGCCGTCGTTCTCGGGCGCGAACGTCTCGCCGATCTGGAGGCGGTCCCACCGCAGCATGTTCTTGAACACGCCGGCGGCGGGCGACTCCGCCGCCTCGAGCAGCCGTTTCCGCTCGGCGGGGTCGGCGAGCGCCCGCCGCTTCTCGTCGGGCGGAAGCGCCATCGTGTGGCCCCACTCGGGCAGGGCGTCGAAGATGAACCCCGACCGGAAGTTGAGATGGAGCTGCATGGTGCTGGGGAGCGTGAGGGCAACCACGCGCGCGCCGCGCTCGGCGGCGCGGTCCGACGCCGCCAGCTGCGCCTGGTAGCCGTCGTTCGCCGACGTGGGAACGAGCACGTTCCAGTTCAGCGGTCGGTTGGCGGCCAGCGACATGTCGGCCATCAGCTCGACGTGCTCGTCGGCGAACGGGCCGACCGTGGGGATGAACTCGAGCGTCGTGCCCGGGTGGTCGCGCACGGTGCGGGCGAGGGCGATGAGCTCCTCGCGGGTAGCCGCACGTGACGGGACCGGGTTGCCGTCGCCGTCGTTGTGGGTGGGGGCCTGCGACGACGAGAAGCCGAGACCGCCGGCGGCGAGCGACTCGGCCAGCAGCCGGCCCATCGCCTTCACCTGTTCGTCGTTCGCTGCCTCGCCGGTGCCGGCGGCGCCCATCACGGCCCGGCGTAGCGCGGAGTGCCCGACGAGGAAGCCGGCGTTCACCGCGAGGGTGCCGTCGAGGGCGTCGAGGTAGTCGCCGAAGGTGCGCCAGTTCCAGGGCACGCCTTCGGCGAGCGACTCCAGGGGCATGCCCTCCACGCGTGCGAGCATGCGCATGAGGTAGTCGGCTTCGCTGGGCTCCAGCGGTGCGATCGTGAAGCCGCAGTTGCCGCCCACCACGGTGGTCACCCCGTGGAGCGGTGACGGCGTGAGGGCCGGGTCCCAGAACGCCTGGGCGTCGTAGTGGGTGTGGATGTCGACGAACCCCGGTGCGGCGACGAGACCGCCGGCGTCGAGCGTGCGACCGGCGTCCTCCTCGACGTCGCCGACCACGACGATCCGCCCGGCGCGGATCCCGATGTCGGTCCGGCGCCGGGGCGTGCCCGTGCCGTCGACCACGTCGGCGCCGACGATCTTGCAGTCGAGCATCCCGGGACCCCCTTGCCCGCCCTTGCCAATCTGACGCTGCGTCAGGTTAGCTTCGACCATGGGTGTGCATGCAGTGACGGGCTCCGCCGGCGGCATCGGCGGGGCGATCCGCAGCCGGATCGAGGGCGAGGGTCACAAGGTGATCGGCGTCGACGTGCGCGACGCCGAGGTCATCGCCGACCTCGGCACCGCCGCCGGCCGCCAAGCCGCGGTCGACGAGGTCGACCGCGCGGCCGGCGACGCGCTCGACGGGCTGGTGGTCGCGGCCGGGATCGGGGGTAGCACCGGCGCGCCGTCGTCGCTCGTCGCCCGGGTCAACTACTTCGGGGCGGTCGCGCTGCTCGACGGCCTGCGCCCGCTGCTCGAACGCGGCGCTTCGCCGGCCGCGGTCGCGATCGCGTCGAACTCGGCCACCGCGGCGCCGTTCGAAGATCCCACGCTCGTCGACCTGCTGCTCGCCGGCGACGAGGACGGTGCGGCGGCGCATGCCGACGGACAGCACGGCGAGGCCGTGTACGCGCAGTCGAAGCTGGCACTGGCGCGGGCGGTGCGCCGGCGCGTGCCGGAATGGGGGGCGGCGGGCGTGCGCATCAACGCGGTCTCACCGGGCCCGGTGCTGACCGCGCTCACGCGCCAGGCGCTCGAGCACCCGGAGACGGGCCCGCTGATCCGCGAGTTCCCGGTGCCGCTCGGCCGGTGGGGCGAGCCCGAGGAGATCGCGGCGGCGGTGTGGTTCCTCCTCGACGGCGGCTGGGCGCACGGCTCGATCCTCTACGTCGACGGCGGCACCGACGCCCTGCTGCGCCCCGACACCTTCTGACCCGTCACCGGGAGGCTCACATCTCGGCGATGACGGTGGTGGCGAAATCCTCGGTCGCCTTCAGCTTGGCGTCGAGTGACGAGCGGTAGTCCTTGGCGCCCTTCATGTCGGCGAGCATCCAGGGGGCGCACACCATGTCGGTGACGCCGGCGTCTTCGAAGCGCTTGTAGAGGTCGACGTCGGGCAGCGCGTTCAAAGCGAGGTAGATCGTGAACGGCTCGCCCTCACGACCCGCCTCCTTCAGCAGTCGCCGCATCTCGGCGAGATAGTGCCAGGCGTCGTCGGGGCTGTACGCGCTCGCCCCGATCCATCCGTCGCACAGGCGCGCGGCGCGCCGCATCGCGGGCTCGCTGTGCCCGCCGGCGTAGATGGGGACGGGCGCGGTCGGCGCCGGGTTCATCTGGATCGGCTCGACGTCGTAGTACGGGCCGTGGTACTCCACCCATCCGCCCCGCCAGAGCTCCCGCAACGCCGGGATCATGTCGTCGAGGCGCTTCCCGCGGTTGTGGAACTCCTGCCCGGTGGCGTCGAACTCCTCCTTGCACCAGCCCACGCCGACTCCCAAGTGGACGCGGTTGTCGGAGATCGACGCGGCAGTTCCCACGAGCTTCGCCACGGTGAACAGATCACGTGCGGGTGCGATGTAGACGCCGCTGGTGAAGTGCAGGTTGGCGGTGACGGCGGCCATCGCCGAGACGAGGCACCACGTGTCGGGCCAGTCGGCTTCCGGTTGCCAGATGGGAGAGCCGTCCTCGTACGGCGAGTACGTGTAGCGCGACTCGAGCCTCTGCGGGAAGAAGATGTGGTCGGACACGTACATGCCGCCGTACCCCATGTCGTCGCACGACCGGCACAGCTCGAGGAGCTGGTCGGTCTCCAGGAACGCGACCGCCTGGTGGAACCGCATCAACCGGCCTCCGTTCTCGCCGCCTCGCGAGCCGTCTCGGGGAGGCGGAGGATGCCGGCCGCCTGGGCGCACGACGCCACCGGGCGCCCGACCTCCTCGGACACCGCCACCGCTTCTCGTACGAGCTCCTCGTTGGTGGGCCGGCGGTCGCCGGCGTAGTCCTCGAGCCCGACGTGCACGTGCCCGCCCCGCTCGAGCGCGAGGCGCGCCAGACCGCTGCCCACGACGTCGCCACCGAGCACCGCCACCGACCACGGCAGGTCGCAGCCGTCGAGCAGCTCGAGGTAGGCGGCGAGGGCCGCCGCCGTGGGCGGGAGGCCGAACGGCACGCCACCGTGGCGGGTCGCGAGGTAACCGGCGTCGCCGCCGAAGTAGAGCTTGACCATCGCGCCCGCCGGGAGGCGGCCGGCGCGCCACCACGCCCGCGCCGCCCGCAGGAACCCGGGCTCGAAGATCGCCATGCTCGGGCCGAGCCGGTGCCGTTCGCACAGTTCGAGCTGGTAGCGGATGTCGTCGAAGGAGTTGGCGTACACGAACCCGGCGGCGGGCAGGCCCTCGTGATCGAGGCCGCCCAGGTTGACCGACCCGGGGTCGGCGATCGAGATCCGCATGAGGCCCGACTCGGCGAGCGGCGTGATGTGCGCGTACGCCGTCTGCACGTCGGGCCCCGCGTTGGTGGTGGGGTAGAGCAGCGCGTCGGGCCGTTCGGCGAGCACCGGCCGCCAACCCTCGAGATAACGCTCGGCCGCCACCGGCCCCTCGACCATGAAGCGGTCGATGTGGTTGTGCACGATCGCCGCGCCGGCGTCGAGGCAGCGACGCGCGTCGGCGGCGATCTCGTCCGGTAGGCGAGGCGTGTTGGGGTTCTGCTCCTTCGAGGTGACGCCGTTGACGGCGGCCTCGATGATCACTGGCTCGGTCATCGGGGGCGACGGTAGCGTCCGGGCCGAGCGCGCGGGAAGGGAGGGTGCGTGCCGGGAACGAGGACCACTTCGTGGCTACCGCAGGCGGCCGCCGGCGCCACTTCCCTCGAGCGCGTCTTCGGCTTGGTGCCCGCCACCCACGACGCGTACCGGGAGCTCGACGCCGCGCTGTGGGACCCCGCGCTCGTCGATCCCGCGCTCGTCGAGCTGTGCCGCCTGCGGGTGGCCCAGCTCGTGGGGTGCGACGCCGAGCTTCCCGTGCGGCACGAGGAGGCGCGTGCGGCCGGCCTCGACGATGCCAAGATCGACGAGCTCCGCCGGTGGCCGACGTCGCCGCTCTACTCCGACGCCGACCGCGCGGTCCTGAACTTCGCCGAGAAGTTCGTCGTCGACGCGTCGAGCGTCGACGACCACGACTGCGCCGCGCTCCGCGCGCACCTGTCGGACCCCGAGATCGCCGCGCTCACCACCGCGATGGCGCTCTTCGACGCCATGGCGCGCTTCCAAATCGCACTGGGCGTGGACGACCGGTGACCCGCATCTCCGTTCCCCCCGGCGGCACGTCGTTCTTCGACCACCAGCCGGAGCTGTTCGCGCGGTTCAACCACTACTACGGCACCCTGTGGAGCGACGGCGTGGTCGACCAGGCGACCAAGGAGGTCGGCCGGCTCCGCAATGCCAGGGTCACGGGCTGCAACATCTGCAAGAACCTCCGCTTCGACGGAGCCCGCGACGACGGGCTCACCGAGGAGCTCGTCGATCAGATCGCCGACGGTTACGAGGACAGCGATCTCCCGGAGCGGTTCCGGCTCGCGATCCGGTACGCGGACGTGCTCATCACCGATCCGAAGGGCATGACCGACGACCTGCGCGAGGCGCTGCTGGCGGAGTTCACGCCGGCGGAGGTCGTCGAGCTCACCGCCACGATCACGGCGGCGATGGGCTTCTCGAAAGCGGCGGTGGCCTTCGGCCCGCCGCCCGAGATGCCGGTGCTGGTGGTGCCGACGCCGGCGCCCGGTGGATCGGTCTCCGACCCGTTGCCGGGCTGACCACAGAACGGAGGAACCTTGGGAGCGCTCGACGGCTACGGCGCGCTCGTCACCGGTGGCGGGAGCGGCATCGGGCTCGCGTGCGCGCGCCGCCTCGCCGCCGACGGCGCCGCCGTCACGATCTGCGGGCGCACCGAGGAGCGCCTGCGCGCCGCGGCGGGCGACACCCTGCGATGGGTCGTCGCCGACGTCACCGACGAGGAGCAGGTGCGGGCGGCGGTTGCCGAGGCCACGGCCGCGACCGGCGCGCTCGACGCCGTCGTGGCCTGCGCGGGCGGGTCCCAGCACATGGGGCCGATCGTGGCGTCGGAGCTCGACCAGTGGCGCGCGACCGTCGACGTGAACGTGATCGGGACGTTCCTCACGCTCAAGCACGCCGCGCCCGTCATGGCCCGGGGCGGGCGGGGATCGTTCGTCGGGATCTCGTCGATCGCCGGCATCGCAACGCACCGGTATCTCAGCGCGTACTGCGTCGGGAAGGCGGGCATCGACATGCTCGTGCGAGTGGCGGCGGACGAGCTCGGGCCTTCCGGGATCCGGGTCAACTCCGTGCGGCCGGGCCTCGTGGAGACCGAGCTCGTGGCCGGCATCCTCGCCACCGGCGACGTGCTCGACGACTACCTCGCGCAGATGCCGATCGCCCGCGTCGGGACCCCCGACGACATCGCCGGCCTCGTGCGCTTCCTCGTCGGTCCCGACTCCACATGGGTGACGGGCCAGACGATCGGCGTCGACGGCGGTCATCACCTGCGGAGAGGTCCGGATTACACGCCCTTCGCCGAGCCGCTCTACGGCGCCGACACGCTGCGCGGCCTCCTCCCCGACGGCGGCTGAGGGAGCCGGCCGTGGAGAAGGTGATCTTCGTCTTCGGGCGCAAGGACGGGCTCACCCGGGAGGAGTTCCGGCGCCACTACCTCGAGCTGCACGCGCCGCTGGCGTTGCGCTCGATGCGAGGCCTGCACCGCTACGTGGTGAACCTGCCCGACCCGGACTCCGGCGCCGAGACCCCCTTCGACGCCGTCACCGAGCTCACCGTCGACTCGGCGGCGGGCCTGTTCGACCCGGCGGCGGCCTTCGTGAACGAGGACGCCGCCTCCGCCGTGCTCGCCGACCACGCGTCGTTCCTGGGTGAGATGCACGCGTACCGCGTCGACGAGCGGGTGGTCAAGGACTACGACCGCACCTGGCCGGACGGCGAACGATCGCCCGGCGTGAAGTTCGTCTCGCTGATGCGGCGCGCCGCCGGTCTGTCACCCGACGAGTTCGACGCCTACTGGCGCGACCGGCACACGCCGATCGCGCTCGAGCACCACGGCGGGATGTGGAAGTACGTCCAGAACGTGGTGCGCGAAGCGCTCACGCCGGGTGCACCCCCGCTCGACGGTGTGGTCGAGATGCACTTCCCGACGCAGGCCGACTTCCGCGACCGCTTCTTCACGCCGCCCGGGTCGATGCAGCTCGTCCTCGACGACGCCTACCGCTTCATGGACCCCTCCACGCCCGGCTACCCGCTCGGCGAGTACGTCCAGCGCGGCTGACGGCCCTTGCTCAACTGAACGCGGGGATCACGTGCTCGCCGAAGAGCTCGATCGAGCGCATGACCCTCTCGTGGGGGATCTTGTACGGGTTGACCAGGCACAGGAGCAGGTCGCAGCCGGCGGCCTCGTAGCGCTTGGCGATCTCGATGCAGCGCTGCGGGTCACCGACCACCGCCGAACCGGTGTCCTTGAGGTAGTCGAAGTCGAGGCCCTGGAGGGTGCCTTCCTTGTCGTGCTTGTTCATCTCGGCCGCGTAGCTGTAGGTACCGAGGTCCTTGCCCTCCATCCAGTCCACGAGCGACCCGATGTGGCGCACCGCGGTCTTGATGTACCAGGGGAACGACTCCTCGGCGTCCGCGAACGCCTGCTCGTTGGAGTCGGCGCAGTGCACCATCGTGAACGTCGCCGCGCGGTCGTTCACGAACTTGCCGACGGGCTGCTCGCACTCGTCGAGCCCCTGGCGGTACATGCCGATGCGCTCGACGAGGTCTTCGGGCGGGACACCGACGGTGAACGAGCACAGGCCGATGCCGTGGCGGCCGATCTCGCGGTGCCCGTCGGCGCTGCTCGTCGCGCCCCACAGCGGCGGGTGCGGCTGCTGGAGCGGCTTGGGCTGCACGCGGCGGGGCCCGCCCATGCGCCAGTGCTTGCCGTCGGCCTGGTAGTACTCCTCGGTCCACGCGTTCACGATGTGGTGCAGCGCCTCCGACCACATCTCGCGTGTCTCGTGCGGGTTGACGTCGAAGCCCTCGAGCTCGGCGCGCGTCGAGGAGCGGCCGGTGCCGAGCTCCACCCGGCCGTCGGAGATCAGGTCGAGCACCGCCGCCGACTCCGCGGTGCGGATCGGATGGTTGTACGGCTTGGGCAGCAGCCGGACGCCGTAGCCCAGGCGCATCGTGGTGGTGCGCGCCGCGATGGCGCCGTAGAGCACCTCGGGGTTGGAGCAATGCGAGTACTCCTCGAGGAAGTGGTGCTCCACGGTCCAGAACGAGTGGAACCCGGCCGCCTCGCCGAGCACCGCCTGCTCGAGCGTGTCCTTGTAGGCCTGGTGCTCCTTCCCGGGCGTGAACGGCTTCTCGACCGGGATCTCGTAGAACAGCGCGAACTTCATCAACCGACTCCTTTGCCTTCAGAACCGAACCCCCGCACGATGTGGCGCTCCACGTACCGGCGCACCTGCGCGGGATCGTCGAGATCGACGGTGACCGATGGGATCGTGACCAGCGACACCAGGATCCTCATGATCCATTCGGCCGCGGGACGCACCTCGAGATCGGCGCGCACCTCACCGCGCTCGCGCGCATCCTCCAGGTACGGCACCCAGAACGCGATCCAACGGTCCAGCGTCTGCTCGGCCCGTGCCAGGCGGAGGGTGGCGAGCTCGGCCTCGTCGGGATGGACACGCAGGCCGAGCGAGAGCTCGTCGTCGATGTGCGAGCGGATGAACACGGCGGCCTCGGCCACCTTCGCCGCCAGGGTGCGCCGGCGCCGGACCATCGGCTCCGCGGTCTGGATCTGGCGCTCGGAGCTGCGTTCGAGGACGGCCTGCACGAGCGCGTCGCGGTCGGCGAAGTACCGGTAGACGGAGCCGCGCGAAACACCCGCTTCCCGACCGACGTCGTTCATCGAGATCCGGCGGATGCCCCAGCGCCGGATGCAGCGCTCGGCGGCGTCGACGATCCGGTCGTGGGTCGCGCCCGCCGGTCGGCGGTCGGCCGACCTCTCGGCTGCCTCGGCGCGTACGGCCACGGACCCCCCTCCCCGGCGCGGGACAGTGGAACACAACCTATGTAGTTGTACAGCGACGGGTCAACCTCGGTTGACCCCTAGAACGCGTTTCAGTCACGATGCGCCCATGGGCCAGCTGGACGGCAGGGTCGCGCTCGTCACCGGGGCGGGCTCGGGCATCGGCGCCGCGATTGCGGAGGCACTGGCGGCCGCCGGCGCGCGCGTGTTCGCCACCGATCTCGATCCGTCAACCGCCGGCGCGACGGCGGACCGGCT
>DASUUL010000205.1:0-20235 GCA_036374115.1 Acidimicrobiia bacterium
GGGCGCGACCTGCTGCTCGTAGCCACGTGGAGCTTCACCATCGGCGGCCTGGCCCTCAGCTACTGGGCAGCCGCGGCCTACGTCCCGCTGGCACGGCGGGCGCTGCGCGACGGCAGGGCCGACCGTGAGCCGTCTGGACGCGAGGTCGAAGGCGACGTGGGGGTGGTGTCGTGAAAGCCGTGATCCTGGCTGGTGGCGAAGGGACCCGGCTGCGGCCGCTGACCAGCAACCAGCCCAAACCGATGATGCCGCTCGTCAACAAGCCGATGATGGAGCACATCGTTCGTCTCCTGGCCCGCCACGGCTTCGACGACATCGTCGTGACGGTCGCGTTCCTCGCCAACCAGATCCGTAACTACTTCGGCGACGGCTCCGATTTCGGCGTGCGCCTCCGCTACGCGACCGACGAGTCGCCGCTCGGAACCGCCGGGTCCGTGCGGAACGCCTCGGTCGAGCTCGACGACACCTTCCTCGTCATCTCCGGTGACGTCCTCACCGACATCGACCTGACGGAGTTCGTCGCCCGGCACCGGGAGGCGGGAGCGTTCGCGTCGATCGCCCTGAAGCGGGTCGAGAATCCACTCGAGTTCGGCATCGTGATCACCCGACCCGACGGCTCGGTGGAGCGCTTCCTCGAGAAGCCCACGTGGGGCCAGGTGTTCTCCGACACGGCCAACACCGGCATCTACGTGCTCGAGCCGGGCGTGTTCGACTTCATCCCCGAAGGGGAAGTCGTCGACTTCTCCGGCGACGTCTTCCCCGCGGTGCTCGACAAGGATCTTCCACTGCTGGGCCAGGTCGTCGACGGCTACTGGGAGGACGTCGGCACGCTCGAGGCCTACCTCAGTGCCCATCAGGACGTCCTCGATCAGCGGGTGTCGGTCGAGATCGACGGCTTCCAGATCGGCGAAGGCGTCTGGCTGGGGGAGGATGCCGACGTCGATCCCGATGCCCGCATCGACGGCCCGGTCGTCATCGGCGACAACTGCCGGATCGAGGCCGGCGCGCACCTGTCTGCATACACGGTGCTCGGGACCGACGTGGTGGTGAAACAGGACGCCTTCCTCGAACGGGCCGTGTGCCACGACCATGTGTACGCAGGCCCGAGCACCCGCTTGCGCGGGTGCGTGATCGGCCGCTCGACCGACCTGCGTGACCACGCCCGGGTCGAGGAGGGGGTCGTCGTCGGCGACGAGTGCTTCGTCGGCGAGCGCGCCGTGATCAATCCCGGTGTGAAGATCTATCCGTTCAAGACGGTCGAAGCCGGCGCGGTCGTGAACTCCTCGATCGTGTGGGAGAGCCGCGGTGTGCGGACCCTCTTCGGCCGCCGCGGAGTCCGAGGCCTCGCCAACGTCGACGTCACTCCCGAGGTCGCGGTCCGTCTGGCCATGGCCTACGGCACCGCGCTCAAGAAGGGCGCGGTCGTCACCGCGAGCCGTGACACGAGCCGCATCGCTCGCGCGCTCAAGCGGGCGATCATCGGCGGGCTCAACCTCGCCGGCGCCAACGTCGAAGACGTCGAGCTCGCCACGGTGCCGCTGACCCGGTTCCAGGTGCGCAACGGCCCGCCGCAGGGCGGCATCACCGTCCGGCTCGCGCCCGGTGAACCCGACACCGTCGAGATCCGCTTCTTCGACGCCGATGGGCGCGACATCGACGAGTCGACCCAGCGCAAGATCGAACGGCTGCTGTACCGCGAGGACTACCGGCGGGCCTTCGCCGGCGACATCGGCGACATCGTGTTCCCGCCCCGTTCGCTGGAGTTCTATACCGCCGCGCTCGAACGCACGGTCGATGCCGCGCGCCTCCAGCAGCGCGCCTTCAAGGTCGTGCTCGACTACTCGTTCGGGGCGTCGTCGATCGTCATGCCGATGGTCCTCGCCAAGCTCGGCGCCGAGGTGTTGGCGGTGAATCCGTACGCCCGGACGGTGTCGGCCGCGGCCGCCGCCGAGGACCCGCAGGCGCGCGCCGCACGCATCGCCGACCTCGTTCGGGCCTCGGGCAGCGACCTCGGACTCGTCGTCGACCCCGATGGCGAGACCGCAATCCTGATCGACGACGAAGGCGTGGTGCTGCGCCCGGAGCAGTCGCTGCTCGCGCTCGTCACCCTCGTTGCGATCGCGCACCCCGGCGCGACGGTGGCGTTGCCGGTGTCGGTCAGCCGGGAGGCGGAACGGATCGCGGCCGAGCACGGCGCCGAGATCACGTGGACGAAGCTCTCGGCTGCGAGTCTGATGGAGGTCGCGTCACGCGGCGACGTCGACCTCGCCGCCTCGCTCGATGGTGGCTTCATCTGGCCCGACTTCCTGCCCGCCTTCGACGCCACGGCCACGCTCGCCAACACGCTCGACCTCCTCGCCGCGACCGGCCGGTCGCTGTCCTCCGTGGTACGGGGGCTGCGGCGGGTGCACATCGCCCACGAGACCGTACGCACGGCATGGGAACGCAAGGGTCAGGTGATGCGCGAGATGGTCGAGCGGGAGGGCAGCGGAGACGTCGTGCTCGTCGACGGCGTCAAGGTGCTGCACCCCGACGGGTGGGCGTTGGTGCTCCCCGACCCGGAGGAGGCGCTCACGCACGTCTGGGCGGAAGCGGGCAGCGACCAGGAGGCGCGCCGCCTCGCCCAGGACTACGCGAAGCGGATCCGCCAGATCCTGCGCTGATCGACCCATCGCATAGAGTCCCGCTCCATGTCCGGAGGAGCGTCCCGAAGGGCGGCGGCAGGTACCCTGCCGTCGAGCGACGGAGCCATGTGATGAACTACCCCGAGCAGCTCCGCTACAGCGCCGAGCACGAATGGGTGGCGGTCGACGGCAACCGCGCCCGCGTGGGTATCACCGACTATGCCCAGGACGCCCTGGGCGACGTCGTCTACGTGCAGCTCCCCGACGTCGGCGCCACCGTCGCGGCGATGGAGACCTGCTCGGAGGTGGAGTCGACGAAGTCGGTGTCGGACGTGTACGCCCCGGTGGGCGGGACGATCGCCGAGGTGAACGAGGCCCTCGGCGACGCACCCGAACGACTGAACCAGGAGCCGTACGGCGACGGGTGGATGTTCGTCATCGAGATGTCGGATCCCTCGGAGCTCGACCGGCTGATGGACGCCACTGCGTACCGCCAACTGGTCGAGGAGCAGTAGGGGCCGAGGCGCACGCGGGTGTCCGACCCCTGGCGCTTGGTCGACGACCTCGGTGGCGGCCTCGACGCCGCCGAACAGATGGCGGCCGACGTCGCGTTGCTCGACGAGGTCGCGGCGGGCGCTCTACCGGCCCTGCGCCTCTACCGGTGGTCACCGCCCGCCCTGTCGCTCGGTCGCTTCCAACCCGATGACGACGTCGACAGCGTCGCCTGCCGTCACTACGGCGTCGAAGTCGTCCGCCGGCCGACGGGGGGGCGGGCGCTCCTGCACGGCGCCGATCTCACGTACGCGGTCGCGATGCCCCTCACGGCGGTGGGCCCGGCCCGCGACAGTGTCGACGCCAGATACCGGCTGGTCGCCGGGGCGCTCGTCGCCGGCTTGGCCGAGCTCGGTGTCGACGCCGCCGTCGCCCGCACCGGCGGCGCGCCCGGCCCCGTGTGCTTCGCCGGCCAGCAGGGTGCCGACCTGCGGGTCGGGGAGCGGAAGCTGTGCGGGTCGGCGCAGCTGTGTCGCGACGGTGCGGTGCTCCAGCACGGTGCGATCCTGCTGGACCGCCTGGAGTTCGACGAGACCGACGTGCTGCGCGGCACGGATCCCGGCGTCGCGCGGGAACGCCTCCGGGCGGCCACGGTGACGCTGCACGAGCTCGGCGCGCCCGTCGCCCCCCGGTTGGTCGCCGGGGCCCTGGTCCGCGGGTTCGAGCGCAGCCTCGACGTGCGGTTCAACTCGAGGTTGGAGGTCGAGGGCTGAGCCGAAGCCTCGACGTGCGGTGCAGGTCGAGAGATCGGTGTCGCCCCCGAGCGAGCCCGAGTACCCTGGTCGGGATGATCTGCCGGCGTTGCGGTCACGCCAACGAGGCCGGCGCGAACTTCTGCTCGTCGTGCGGGGCGCCGCTCTCGGGGGGCGGGAGTCCCGACGACACCACGGCCAGCCTCGCTGCGCTCGAGGAGCGCCACGAGCTCGACGAGGAGCTGGGGAGCGCGCTCGCCGAGCTGCCCGAGGGCATGGGCATGCTCGTCGTCCGGCGCGGCCCGAACGCGGGGAGTCGCTACATGCTCGATGCCGGCACCACCACCGTCGGGCGTCACCCCGACTCCGACGTCTTTCTCGACGACATCACCGTGTCGCGCCGCCATGCGGTGGTGCGCCGGCTGCCGGGCGGCGGCTACGAGGTGAGCGACGTCGGGTCCCTCAACGGCACCTACGTGAACCACGAGCGGGTGGAGACGGCGCCGCTGCACCACATCGACGAGGTCCAGGTCGGTCGGTTCGTCTTGGCGTTCCTGGTGGGTGGCGTGGAGCACGCATGAGCGCGACCGAGAGCTCGGGGCCGGTTCATCTGTCGATCGGCGAGGTCCTCAGCCATCTGCGCGACGAGTTTCCCGACGTCACGATCTCGAAGATCCGCTTCCTCGAGAGCCAGGGGCTCATCGATCCGGAGCGGACGCCCTCGGGATACAGGAAGTTCTACGACGCCGACGTCGCCCGCCTGCGGTGGATCCTCTTCCAGCAGAAGGAGCACTTCCTCCCGCTGAAGGTCATCAAGGAGCGCCTCGAGCAGTTCGACCGCGACGGCGAGCTCCCGTCGGCCGCGGGGGAGCCCGAGGTGGAAGACGACGCCGGTGCCGGCACCGCGGGCGGAGAGTTGGCCTCCCTCGACGCGCCGCCGCGCGTGGAGCAGATCAGCCTCGCCGAGGAGCCCCCGCCCGAGGGCGCGCGGTCGGTTTCGTCGGGAGGTGTGAGCCTCACCCGCGCCGAGCTGGCGCGGGCTGCGGACCTCGAGGAGGCGCAGGTCGCCGAGCTCGAGTCGTTCGGGTTGCTGGCGCCGGCAACGCAGTCGGGCGACCACGTGCTCTTCGACGAGGAGGGCCTCACGATCGCGAAGCTCGCGGCCGGCTTCTACCAGTTCGGCTTCGAGGCACGGCACCTCCGGATGTACAAGCACTTCGCCGATCGGGAAGCTGCGCTGTTCGAGCAGCGCCTCCTCGGCCTGCTGCGCCAGCGCAACCCCGAGGCGAGGGCGAAGGCGAAGGCCGAGCTCGGCGAGCTCGCGCGTCTCGGGCGCGGCCTGCGCTCCGCCCTGCTCGTCACGACGCTTCGCGAGGCCCTCGCTGACTGACGGCGCGCCCGCAGCCGCCAGGCCGGAGGTGTTGCTCGACCGCGAGGCCCTGGCAGCCGTCGTGCGGCGCCTGGCGGCGGAGATCGAGGCCGATCATCCGGACGGGGTCGTGCTCGTGGGCGTCTTGAAGGGCGCGCTCATCTTCCTGGCCGACCTCGCGCGGGCGATCACCCACATCGATGTGACCGTCGAGTTCCTGGCGATCTCGCGCTACGCGCCCGACACGGGGCGGGTCCGGATCCTCAAGGATCTCGAGATCGATGTCGCCGGCCGCGACCTCGTGATCGTCGAGGACATGGTCGACACCGGGCTGACCTTGTCCTACCTGCTGCGTCATCTGCAGGAACGCGGTCCCCGGCGCCTCGAGGTGTGCACCCTCGTCGACCGGGCCGTTCGCCGCATCGTGCCGCTCACGGCGCGCTATGTCGGCGCCGAGATCCCCGACGTCTTCGTGCTCGGCTACGGGCTGCACTACGACGACCTCTACCGCAACGTCCCGTTCGTGGTGGAGGCGGATCGCCAACTCGTGCACGCCCGTCCCGACGCCTACGTCGACGCCTTGTACGGAGGGTCCCGGCTCGGCTGATCCCGCCGACGGGGGCGGGACGGGAAGGGGGAAGGCCGATGGTAGGGTGAGGCCCGTTCGAGTCGGAGGCGCTGTGTGATCCGTCTGTCTCTGGTGGGAGTCCGAGTCGAGGTTCCGACCAACCAGCCGATCGTGCTGCTACGCGAGGAAGAGGGCCAGCGCTACCTGCCCATCTTCATCGGCCCGCCCGAGGCCACCGCGATCGTCTACGCGCTCCAGGGCATGGAGACCCCCCGGCCCATGACCCACGACCTGTTCAAGACCGTGCTCGACGACATGGCGGTCCAGCTGCGACGGGTCGAGATCACCGAGCTCCACGATGGGACGTTCTTCGCCGAGATCGAGATCGCCGGTGACGATGCCAACGGGAGCAGCTACCGCATCTCCTCGCGACCCTCCGACGCCATCGCCCTGGCGGTGCGGTACCCGGAGCAGGTGCCGATCTTCGCCCACGAGGCGGTGCTCGACGAGGCCGGTGTCCTCTTCGAGAACGAAGAGGGCGAGGAAGAGGAGCAGATCGAGGAGTTCCGCGAGTTCCTCGACCAGGTGCGCCCCGAAGACTTCGCCCAGTAGCACGAGACCGCGTCGGGATGGACGGACGGCGGCGCGTTCGCCTCGGGCTCGCTGCCCTCGCCGCGATCACGCTCATCGGGACGCTGTGGTACTGGCTGGTCGAGAAGTTCGCGATCGTCGACAGCCTGTACCAGACGGTCACGACGATCTCGACGGTCGGCTTCCGGGAGATCAACGACCTCGGGACGCGAGGCCGCCTGTTCACGACCGTGTTGATCGTGGTCGGTGTGGGGTTCGCGTTCTACACGCTCACCGGCTTCGCCGAGGACCTGTTCGAGCACCATTTCACGCGGTGGGGGAGACGACGCATGGAGCGACGCATCGAAGCGTTCGAAGGCCACGTCGTGCTGTGCGGCTACGGCCGGGTGGGCGTGACCGTGGTCTCGCTCGTGGCCGACCGCCTGCCGGTCGTCGTGATCGACATCGACGACGAACGCTGCGACGACGCCGTCGAGGCCGGCCACCTCACCGTCGTCGGCGACGCGACCGAGGACGACGTGCTCGTGCGCGCCGGGATCGCCAAGGCGTCCATCCTCGTCGTCAGTCTCCAGTCCGACGCCGACGCCATCTCGACAGTGCTGTCGGCCCGGGTGCTCAACCCCGACCTGCGGATCGTTGCTCGGGCGAATTCGGCGAGCAGCGAGGCGAAGCTCGCCCGCGCGGGTGTGGATCATGTCGTCAACCCGCTGCACCTCGGGGCGACCCGCCTGGCCACGTTCGCGCTCCAGCCCGCGGTCGCCGACTTCATGGACGTCGTGAGCGCCGAGGGGCCGCTCGAGTTCCGCCTCGAAGAGCTCGTGATGCCTCCGGGTTCCCCGCTCGAAGGCGTGAACCTCGGGACGGCGCGCATCCGGGAGACCACCGGAGCGTTGCTGCTGGCGCTGCGGGAGCCCGGCGGGGCGTTCGAGAGCAATCCGGGCGGCGACA
Organism: Acidimicrobiia bacterium; assembly: GCA_036374115.1. Classification (GTDB taxonomy): domain Bacteria; phylum Actinomycetota; class Acidimicrobiia; order IMCC26256; family JACDBD01; genus JACDBD01. The sequence continues at coordinate 7,345 of DASUUL010000205.1, forward strand.
CCCGCTTGCGTGCCGGCGACACCCTCATCGCCATCGGCACGAGTGCGCAACTCGAGGGCCTCGACAACCTCCTCCGGGGGGCACGGCCCGCACCCCCCGACAGGCCCGCACCCCCCGACAGCCCCGCACCCCCCGACAGCAAGGTGCGCTCATGAGCGAGGACCCGAGTTCCACCTCCCCGGCCTCGGGATCGCCCGGCCCGGGCGGCCGTGGGGCCCGGGCCCGACCGTCGTTGACGCTCGCCGACCGGGGCGGTAGCGTCGACATTCCCGTAACTACGTCGATGTGATTTCCGGCCGGGCGGCGGGGACGACCGGGCCGGCAAGGCCCGGCAGAGACGGCAGAGACGGCAGAGAAGCGGCACAGAAGAGGCGGAGTTCCATGGGCAGTTCCGGTACCGGCGAGCGCCCTCACGCCACCCAGGGTTCGCTGCTGGGCGACGACGGCGACGAGGAGGGCTACCGGGGGCCCCAGGTGTGCGCGGTCGTCGGCATCTCGTACCGCCAGCTCGACTACTGGGCCCGCACCGACCTCGTGCGTCCGTCGCTGGCCGACGCGCACGGCAGCGGCACGCAGCGGCGCTACTCGTACCGCGACCTCGTGCGGCTGAAGGTGATCAAGAACCTCATCGACGCGGGCGTGAAGCTCCAGACCGCCCGCAAGGCGATCGAGTACCTGCGCGAGGACCTCGGCGACGACTGGGCCACCGCCAGCCTCGTGCTCAACGGCGCGAACTCGGTGCTGGCACGCGACGGTGAGGCCCTCGTCGACCTCGTGCGCCACGGGCAGGGTGTGCTGAACATCGTGTCGTTGGGCCAGGTGGTCGACGAGCTCGACGCCGGCATCCACGAGCTGGGCGACCCCGAGGAGGCGCGCGCGACCATCACTCCACCGCGCCGCAAGCGCGCCGCCGAGAGCGGCTAGCGCGCCGGCGATGGGGGAGGTCGCGTGAGCGCGGAGCGCCTACCCCACGAGGAAGTTCGCTTCGCCCACAACTCGGAGCGCCAGTTCGCCAAGTTGCTCGACTTCTACGGGATCGCGTGGGAGTACGAACCCCGCACCTTCACGCTCGAGCGCGACAAGCAGGGCCGGCCCGTCCAGGCGTTCACCCCCGACTTCTACCTTCCCGCGTACCACCTCTACATCGAGATCACCACGCTCAACCAGCGCCTGGTCACGAAGAAGAACCGCAAGGCGCGCCGCCTCCGGGAGCTGCATCCCGACGTGCGGATCAAGGTGCTGTACCAGCGCGACTACCTCCACCTCCTGGTGAAGTACGGGTTGGAGCCGCCGTCACAGCTGAGCGAGCAGCTGGGGGAGGGCGGGCCGCTCCGGCTCGACGTCGGGACCGACGACGAGCGTCGCGGCCGCGAGGCGGAGTCGGCCTGACTCGGGGTACCGCCGGTCCGACGCCGTAGGCTCCGCCTCGTGGGAGCCGACGACCCGCCGCTTCGCCACAGCCCGATCGACGCCGAGCACCGGGCCCTCGGCGCCCGAATGGTGCCCTTCGGGGGCTGGGAGATGCCGATCCAGTACGACACCGGCGTGCTCGCCGAGCACCGCGCCTGTCGCGAGCACGCGGTGGTGTTCGACGTGTCGCACCTGGGGTCGGTGCGCGTGCAGGGCGGGGGGGCGTACTCGATGCTGCAATGGGCTCTCACCAACGACCTCGGGCGTATCGAGCCGGGACGGGCGCAGTACACCCACCTGCTCGACCCCGAGGACGCCCACGTCGTCGACGACATCATCGTGTGGTGGGTGGGTGACGACGACTTCCTCGTGATGCCCAACGCCTCGAACACCGCTCCGCTGGTCGCCGCGCTCGAGGACGCGGCCACCGGGCACGCCGACGAGCCGTGCACGGTCGACGACGTGACGGTCACGAGGGCGGTGCTGGCGGTGCAGGGCCCCGAGGCGCGGGCCCGGCTCGAGGCCCTCGCACCCGAGCTGGCGGCGGTGCGCCGGTTCGGGGTGCGCCCGGTGGCATTCGACGGTGCCCCCGGCTACGTCGCCGGCACCGGGTACACGGGCGAGGACGGCGTCGAGCTCCACGTGCCCGCGGAGGTGGCGCCGGCGTGGTGGGGGAAGCTCCTCGGGGCCGGCCTCCAGCCGGCGGGCCTGGGTGCCCGCGACACGCTGCGCCTCGAGGCCGGGCTCCCGCTCCACGGCCACGAGCTCGGACCGGGGATCACGCCGCTGCAGGCGGGGTTGGGCTGGGTCGTGCGCTTCGACAAGGGCGACTTCCGCGGGCGGGAGCCGCTGGTCGCCGAGCGGGAGCGAGGGGTGCACCGGCGGCTGCGGGGCGTGCTCGTCGCCGGCCGGCAGGTGCCGCGCGCCGGCCAGGCCGTGCTCGCAGACGGCGAGACGATCGGCGAGATCACGAGTGGCAACTTCTCACCGGTGCTCGAGCGGGGAATCGCACTGGCGTTCCTCCGTCCCGACGTGGGAGAGGGGAGCGCGGTCGTGGTCGACGTCCGCGGCCGGCCGGTGGCGGCGACCGTCGTGGAGCCGCCGTTCATCGAACGCTGAAGCACCGCCGGTAGGGTTTGGCCCCATGTGCGGAGGAGCGGCCCGAAGGGTGGCGGCAGGTGCCCTGCCGTCGGGCGACGGAGCCCGGTAGGCATGCCGGATCCGAAGCTGTCGGAGTTGGAGGGCCACGACCGGTTCGTCGGCCGGCACGTGGGGCCGGATCCGGACGAGATCACCCGCATGCTCGCCGTCCTCGGCCTGGCCTCGCTCGAGGAGCTGGTCGAGCGGGCCGTGCCCCAGTCGATCCGCCGGCACGAGCGGCTCGCCCTGGGGGAGCCGTGCTCGGAGGACGAGGCGCTGGCCCGGCTGCGCGGCCTGGCCGCGCGCAACGAGGTGTTCACCTCGCTGATCGGCATGGGGTACTCCGACACGATCACCCCGCCGGTCATCCTGCGCAACGTGCTGGAGAGCCCCGCGTGGTACACGGCCTACACGCCGTATCAACCCGAGATCTCCCAGGGGCGCCTCGAGGCGCTCCTGAACTTCCAGACGATGGTGGCCGACCTCGCGGGCATGGAGCTGGCGAACGCGTCGCTCCTCGACGAGGGCACGGCCGCCGCCGAGGCGATGGCGATGTGCCAGCGGCTGAACGCCAAGGCGGGGGCCACGTTCGTCGTCGACGCCGCCTGCCATCCCCAGACGATCGACGTGGTGCGCACACGGGCGGAGCCCATCGGCGTCGACGTGATCGTGACCGAGCTCGAAGAAGATCTGCCCACCGGTGGGGTCTACGGCGTGCTGCTGCAGTACCCCGACACGAACGGCAACGTGCGCGACCACCGGGCGGTCATCGAGCGCGCCCACGCCGCCGGCGCGCTCGTGACCGTCGCCGCCGACCTCCTCGCGCTCGTGCTGCTGGCGTCCCCGGGGGAGCTGGGAGCCGACGTGGTGGTGGGCTCGTCGCAGCGCTTCGGTGTTCCCCTCGGGTTCGGCGGTCCCCACGCCGGATACTTCGCGACCCGCGACGCGTACAAGCGCACCATGCCCGGGCGTCTGGTGGGGGTGTCGGTCGACGCCGGCGGCCGCAGCGCCCTCCGCCTCGCCCTCCAGACCCGGGAGCAGCACATCCGGCGGGAGAAGGCCACCAGCAACATCTGCACCGCCCAGGTGCTCCTGGCCGTCCTCGCCGGGCTGTACGCGACGTATCACGGCCCCGAGGGCTTGCGGGCGATCGCCCGCCGCGTGCACCGCCTCACCGGCATCCTCGCCGCCGGGCTGCGCGCCGGGGGCGTCGAGATCGTGAACGACCATTTCTTCGACACGCTCACCATCCGCGTGCCCGGCCGTGCCGCCGACGTCGACGCCGCCGCCCGCGCCGCGCGCATCAACCTTCGGATCCACGACGGCGACACCGTCGGGGTGGCCCTCGACGAGACCAGCGACCGCACGCTCGTCGAGCGGTTGTGGTCCGTGTTCGGCGTGGCCGCCGACGTCGACGCGCTCGACGAGAGCGCAGCGGCGGGAATCCCCGCCGGGCTGGAGCGCACCTCGCAGTTCATGACCCACCCGGTCTTCTCGCGGTACCACTCGGAGACCGAGATGCTGCGCTACCTCCGGCGCCTCGCCGACCGCGACCTCGCCCTCGACCGCACGATGATCCCGCTGGGATCGTGCACGATGAAGCTCAACGCCACCGCCGAGATGATCCCGGTGACCTGGCCCGGGTTCGGGGAGCTCCACCCGTTCGCCCCCATCGACCAGTGCGGCGGCTACCTCGAGCTGTTCGCCGACCTCGAACGGATGCTCTGCGCGGCCACCGGCTACGACGCCGTCTCGCTCCAGCCCAACGCGGGTTCGCAGGGGGAGTTCGCGGGGCTGCTGGCGATCCGCAGGTACCACCAGAGCAGGGGAGAGGCCGGCCGCGACGTGTGCCTGATCCCGGCGTCGGCGCACGGCACCAATGCCGCCAGCGCGGCGATGGCGGGGCTGCGGGTCGTGGTGGTGGCAACCGACGACGACGGCAACATCGACTTCGACGACCTGAAGGCCAAGGCCGACGAGCACGCCGACCGGCTCAGCGCGCTGATGGTGACGTACCCGTCGACCCACGGGGTGTTCGAATCGCGCATCACCGACGTCTGCGCGCTCGTGCACGAGTACGGCGGTCAGGTGTACCTCGACGGAGCCAACCTCAACGCCCTCGTCGGCGTGGCCCAGCCGGGGAGATTCGGGGCCGACGTCTCCCACCTGAACCTCCACAAGACCTTCTGCATCCCCCACGGCGGCGGGGGACCCGGTGTCGGTCCCATCGGCGTGCGCGCCCATCTGGCGCCCTTCCTGCCCAACCACGGGCAACGCCCCGAGGCCGGGCCCGCAACCGGGCTCGGAGTGATCGCGGCGGCGCCCTGGGGCTCGGCGGGCATCCTGCCGATCTCGTGGGCCTACATCACGATGATGGGGGCCCCGGGGCTGTTGCGGGCGACTCAGGTGGCGATCCTCAACGCCAACTACGTCGCCCACCGCCTCCGCGGGCACTACCCGGTCCTCTACACGGGCCCGGGCGGGTTGGTGGCCCACGAGTGCATCCTCGACCTCCGGCCCGTCACCCACGACGCGGGGGTGACGGTCGAAGACGTCGCCAAGCGTCTCATCGACTTCGGCTTCCACGCCCCGACCATGTCGTTCCCGGTCGCCGGGACCCTGATGGTCGAGCCGACCGAGTCGGAGAGCCTCGCCGAGCTCGACCGCTTCTGCGACGCCATGATGGCCATCCGCGACGAGATCCGGGCCGTGGAGCGGGGGGAGCGGCCTCTCGAGGACAGCCCCCTGCGCCATTCGCCCCACACCGCGGCCGACGTCGCCACCGATGCGTGGGAGCACGGTTACTCCCGCGACGACGCCGCCTTCCCGGTCGACTCCCTGCGCGCCGACAAGTACTGGCCGCCGGTCAGCCGCATCGACAACGCCTACGGCGACCGCAACGTCGTGTGCGCCTGCCCGCCGATCGAGGCTTACCAGGAGTAGGGGAACCGGGCGTCGCCCGGGTTTCCGCAGCCCCGGGACTACTTTACATAACCGGGATTATGGGCGGTGTAGCCGGGAGCGCCGCGAGCGCCCCGCGTCAGCGCGGCGCGTCGCTGCCCGGATCGATCGCCTCGGCGGGGTCGAGGAGGTCGTGGTCGACGAGGAAGTCGAAGAGGCCGTCCACCAGCCGGAGCCCGTCGAGGTCGCCCGGCGGCACCCAGGCCACCTCGGCGGCGTCGTCGCCGGCGACGGGCTCCTGAGCCGGGTCGAGCACCGACACGAGGAAGTCGAGGATCAGGAAGTGGTACGGATCGGGATCGGCGCCCAGGCGCTCGACCCACCCGAGGAATCGTTCCACCACGACCTCGAGGCCGGTCTCCTCGGCGACCTCGCGCACCACGGCCTCGTGCAGCTCCTCACCGAAGTGCACGCGGCCGCCGGGAATCGACCATTCCCCCGCCGCCGGACCCCGCCCCCGGCGCACCAGGAGGATCGCGTCGTCGCGGCGGGCGACCGCGCCCACGCTGACCTCGACGGCGGCGGTCACGGCCTAGGGCGCATCCGCCGGCCCGGGCAGCCGGCGGTGCATGACGATCACGCGGGCGGTGAAGCCCGACTCCTCGAAGAAGTTCTTGGCCGCCCGGTGGCCAGGGAGTGCGAGGGCGTCGATGCCGACACAGTCGCGCGCCGTGCAGAACTGCACCAGGTCGCCGGCGAGGTGCTCGCCGACGCCCACCGCGCGCGCTTCGGCCTCGACGAAGAGGTCGGTGATCACGCCGAGTGAGGCGCCGGAGCGCAGCACCTCGAGCTCCACCGCGCCGAACCCGACGACGGTGTCGTCGATCGTGCCGACGATCAGGCGGGCATCGGTGCGGTCGAGGAGCCTCCCGTAGTCCTCCTCGAGCGGCTCGGGCCGAGCCTCCCGCACCGCCCACAGCGCGCCGCCCTTCATCGCCGCCAGCTCGGCACGCATCGCGCGCGCCAGGTCGGCGATGCGATCGAGATCGCCTGCCGTGGCCGACCGGCTGCCTTCCACCCTGCTAGGCCACCCCGCTAGGCCACCGTGGCTAGGCGGTGAGCTGGTCGATCTTGAACAGGATCGTGCGCCGGCCCCGGTGCGACTCCTCGTACTCGCGCACCGCCGCGAGCTCGTGGGCGCCGAGACCGTCGAGGCGCTCGACCACCTGCGACGCCGAGAGCTCGTCGTAGTCGGGGATGGCCAGCGATGCCGCCGCCGCCCGGCGTTCCTCCCGATCCGGCCGGGGTGCCCGGGTCGCCACGGGCGCGGGTCGGGCCGCGGGTTCCTCTCCGGGCGCCGCTGGTGTGCCGTCGGCGGGCACCACGAGCCCCGTGAACGCCTGCTCCGCCAGCGACCGCGCCGTCCGGAGGCTCTCCTCCACCTTCTCCTTCACCTTCGGCGCGCCGACGGTGACGGCGAACTCCCCGATCGACCGGGCGTTCGCGACCTTGTCGTTGACCTGCTCGTTCACCTTGCGCCGGCGCGACGCGACTTCCGAGCGGCCCCGCGACACGAAGACGCGCGCGAACGTGGGCACGGTGTCGCGCACGTACAGCGCCAGTCCGAGGGGCCCGTACACCAAGAGGTCGAGGGCCTTCTCCGAGGTGGAGTTGTCGTCACCCATCACATCGCCCTTCGGGACGCTCCGCCGCACACGCGGGCGAGTCTACGAGCTGGCGTTCGCGCCGGGCCCGCCCGGGCCGGTGGGGGCCACGGGCCGGCGCAGCCGCGCGAAGAGGGCGAGGCCGATGAGTGCGAGGCCGCTCCCCCACAGCACCCAGTCGCCGTAGCGGACGTAGGGGGTCTGGCCCGTCGTCGGTGTGATCTCGCCGATGTTGGTCGTGTTGACGAACAGGTCGGTGGTGTCGTGCACGTCGCCTTCGGGATCGATGAAGGCCGAGACCCCGGAGATTGAGGCCTGCACCATCGGGCGCCCGATCTCGGCTGCCCGCATCTGGCTGAGGGCCAGGTGCTGGCGGGCGTTCCCCGACCGTCGGTACGACCGGTTGTTGGTGGTGACCACTACGAACTCGGCGCCGTCACGGACGAAGTCGCGCACGAGCGGGCCGAACGCCGACTCGAAGCAGATGACGGTCGCCATCCGGTGGCCGTCGACCTCGAACAGGCGCCGGCCCTTGCCGTGGGCGTAGTCGTACGGAATCTGATCGAGGGCGCCGAGGAAGTCGAGCTGGCGCCGGAACGGCACGTACTCGCCGAAGGGCACGAGGTGCTGCTTGGCGTAGGTGCCTTGGAGGTTGCCGTCCGGATCGAAGACGAGGTTGGTGTTGTAGTCCTTCCCCTCCACCGTCACCGGTGCCGGCTGGAGCGCGTTCACCAGCATGACGGCATCGTGCTCGGCGCCGATCGCCACGATGCGATCGCGAAGCACGGTGTCGACCTCCGGGTCGCGGTTGAGGGCCGACTCGGGGAACACGACCAGGTCGTACTCGCCTTCGAGCTGGTCGGCGAGCTCGAAGTGGCTCTCCACGACGACCTGCTCGAACTCGATGGGGTCTTCGATGTCGCGGTTCTGGTCGTTGCCCTGGAGCGTCGCGACCCGCAGCTCACCCTGTTGGGTGGGCTGGAACCGGAACGCGTAGCCCACAGCTGCGACCGCGACGATCGCCGCCATCCCGGCCGACGCGAACGCGAGTCCGCGGGCCGACCGGGCCCGGGTCGAGACGAACGCGTCGGCGACGAAGCCGTTGCACGCGACGACGAGGAACGTGACGAACGCGATTCCGCCCCAGCTCGCGAGCGCGCGTGCGGCCGGGAGGTCGTGGAGGGTGGCGCCGGTCTCTCCCCACGGCAACCCGCCGAAGGGAAATCGCCCGCGAAGCTGCTCGAAGAGCACCCAGACCGCCGCGGTCAGCCAGGGGGAACGCAGGTTGTAGCGCGCAAAGGTCGCGACGAGAGCCCCCGGCAGCGCGATGTAGAGGCCTCCCGCCCACACGAGGGGTACGAACGCGACCGCCCCGAAGTACCAGGTCCACGAGAGCAGCATCCCGAAGAACGCGATCCCCCACCAGAAGCCGTAGAGCGCCGCCTTCCGCGGGGTCGCGTCGCGCCACGACCAGAACAGCGGTGCGATGGCGACCAGCGCGACCGGCCCGAGGTCGTAGGGCGGAAAGGCCGTCGAGAGCAGCAGCCCCGATCCGACGGCGGCGGCGATTCGGACCCGGTCGCGACGGCGTTCGGCGCGTGCTTCGGCCAGCGGGCGCCCCAGCGGCGGCTGGAGCGGGGCGGCGCCCGGGGAGGGGCGGACCGGCGCGGTTGTCGGAGGAGCAGTCATCGAAGCGCTCCAGCTTCGCGCGTCCGCGCTTACGCGCAGTCGCGGCAGAGCATGCGCTTCTCGTCGGCGAGCTGGTTCCTCGGCAGCACGAGGAAGCAGGACGTACAGAGGAACTCACCGGGGCGTCTGGGCACGATCCGTGCCGGGCCCTCGCCGCGGTCGTCGGTCTCGATCTCCTCCTCGTCGACCTCCTCCTCGTCGTCTTCGAGGGTCGCGGCCGCGGTGCGCTCCTTGAGGAGCACGTCGAGGGGCTCCTCGACATCGTCGGGGTGGAGCTCGTCGTCGAGCTCGAGCACCACGTCGTCGTCGTCTTCCTTGGTGGCGGCGGCGCCGCCGGAGCTCTCGGTCTTCTTCTCGCCGTCGGAATCTTCGGTGTCGATGACCGTGGCACCCTCGTCGAGGTCGTCGAGCTCGAGATCGGCCTCCTCGTCGCCGTCGTCGAGGTCGTCGTCGAGGTCCTCGTCGAGGCTCTCCTCGTCGAGGTCGGCGGCGTCGATCTCGGCCTCGTCGCCGTCGTCGAATTCTTCTTCGTCTTGGGCCATCGGCCTCGTCCTGGTCATGACTGGGGCTTTCCGGGGTCTTGGGGGCGCGGAGTATAGGTCGCGCCTCGGATACTGACGTGAACCCACGCAACGGCGCCGACGGCGACGACATTCCCGGGACGTGCCGGTCGCCCGCCCAGCGACGGAGCGGGGATCCAGGAGACCGTTGGGGCCGCTGTTTGGCCCGCGCTGCCCGAGCAGCGGGGTTATTCCAGCGTTCTCTACTTGGTCTCCTGGACCCCCCGGGTGCCCCTGGAGCGCCCCTTCCGACCTAGCTCGCCGGCTCAGACACCGGAAGGCCCACGACCGGCTACAGGGTCCAGAGACGACGTGTAGTACGCCCGAGAAACGCCACGCTGTCAAGCGGTACCAGCGCCGGGCGCGCCCGCTCTGACCTGCCCCGTCGCGCGTCGACGCTGGTCAGACCGTCGCAAGTTTTTTCGCCCGAACCCTCGGGGGCCGGTCCGGCGCGCTCACGGCCGCGGGGCGGCCCGGCGCGCCTCGGCGGCGCGCTCGGACGCCAACCGCTCGAGCTCGTAGGTCGTGTGGTCGACGTGGCTCATGGCCGCGGCCAGGGCCCGATGCCCCGCCTCCTCCGCGATGAGGCGGTGCATCTCCTGGCACACCTGCCGGTACGCGGGGTGCCCCTGTGGTGACGTTCGCAGTTCGAGGAGGTGCATCGCCTCACGCGCGTTCATCTGCATCACGAACCGGATCCGGTAGGCCAGGGCGACCGCGTACCGGGCCTGTTCGGGGAACGGGCCCGCGAGGGCGTCGTAGAGGTCGGCCGAGCGGGCCATGGCGTCGTCGAAGCGCGGGGCGAGGCCGGCCTCGGAGACCGCCTCCGGAACCTCGTAGCCGTGAACGGGCGACAGCGCCTGCCATTCGATGGTGAGCATCCGGTGCCGCTGCAGGTCGCGGAAGGCCCCGTAGTCGGCCAGCACGTCGAAGCGGTAGCCGGTGCGCTCGAACGCCCGCCCCGGCTTGTGCCGCCGGTTCACGCGCTCGCCCACGTAGGCCCGCAGGAGGGCGACCCGGTCGTCGGCCGGCAGGCGCCGTACCCGGGCGAGCACCTGGTCCTCCGGCAACGACGTGTGCGCGTAGCAGATCGCGGCGAGGAGCTTGTCCTCGCCTTCGGGATCGAAGTCGGTGAGCATCACCGCCGGGCGGGGCTCGGGCTCGTCGCCGGCGAACAGGCGCCCGACCACGGCCGCGGTGTCGTCTCGCGTGGCGGCGAGGTAGTCACGCCACACGCCGCCGCGCTCGGGCCGGTCGACGCGGGCGAGGAACGAGGGGATGACCTTGCGCAGCTCCTCGAGCATGGCGTCCGCGTACGCGCGCGCCTCGGGCAGCGGGTGCGCGCGCATCCGCAGCAGCAGCGCCTCGAAGGCCTGGCCGGTCCCGTAGATGCCGACGTTCGACAGCGTCGCCGCCGGCAGGATGCCGCGGGCGGCGTCGCACGCCTTGGCCTTGATCGTCTGCTTGTAGACGAAGTCGGAGTCGCCGGGCTCCTTCGGATAGCGCGCGCGGGCCCAGTCGTTCAGCGCGGGCAGCATCGCCGCGTAGGTCGCGAAGCAGTCGTCGAGGTCGGACACGTAGCGGGCGCCGAGACGCGAACGCAGCACTTCGGGATCCCGGAAGTAGCGGTACTTGCCGCCGAGGCGGTGGTCGTACGGGATGTAGCGCGTCGACTGCTCGAGGTAGGCCATGAGGCGGCCCCACTCGAGGACCTTGGTGAGCAGGTTCGATGCCTGCTCGCACGCGAGGTGCACACCACCGAGCTGAGCCACCGAATCGTCGCCGTACTCGAGGAACACCCGGTCGTAGAGCTCCTCGGCCCGGCGAAGCCCGACGGTGGCATCCACCCCGAGATCGCCGGTGAGGTCGAGGTCGCCGACGAACTCGTCGAGGAACAGGCGCCGCAGGCTCTTCGGGCTCCGGGAGTAGCGCGCGAACAGGGCGCCCTTCACCACCTCGGGGAGGTTCACGAGGGCGAACACCGGCCCGTCGAGGTTCGTGAAGTACGGACGCAGCACCGTCGCCTCGTCTTCGGTGAAGCGTTCGGCCACGTACGGCATGGGGTGGCGATGGTACCGGCGGCTCCCGCCCGCCTCGCGGACCTAGACGAGCACGTTGCAAACGTTGGGGACGACCTCGATCGCCAGCTCCCGGCACAGTCCCCCGGGGACACCGTCCACCTCCAGGGGCAGGCCCCGACCGGTCGTCTGGACCTCGATGCGGCGTCCCGGGATCTCCCGGATGCGGGGATGGGGCACGTGGGCGCCCTGGGCGAGGCGCCGCCGCATCGCCCGGCGCTCCCCCCGCCGGAGGCGATAGACCTGCACTTCCACCCGGCCGTCGCCCGGATGCCCCCGAGGCACGACGTCGGCGCCCCGCAGGTACTGCCCGTTCGCCACGACCACGGTGGTCGCCTTCCCACGGAACCGCTCGCGACCGTCGACCACCACCTCCAGGTCGTGCTCGCGGCTCCACCACCGCAGCCGATCCGGCGGCGTCCCGAGCACGGCGATGTTCACGGACAATCCGAGCGCGTCGCCGAGCGAGAGCGCGTCGAGAGGGAGCTCGTGGGCATCGGCGGGGCGGCGCCCCCCCGGCACACCGAGGGCCCGCGCGAGATCCGATCCGGCGTCGGGTCGGAACTCGATGCGGGCACCCGGCCTGGCCGCGACGACCGCGGCGAGGTCGGCATCGCCCCCGGCGACCGTGGCATCGGGCGGTCCCGCGGCGGGACCGCCCCAGGGCTCGCCCTTGCGCACGCTCACCGGCCCGCCATGTTCGAGGCGGCGACGACGCCGCGCAGGCAGGCGTCGGCGGCCGTGGCCGCCGCCTCGGCGGTGTCCGGATGCGGCGCGACCTCGGCCACCTGGCGCAGGAGGTCGATGCACTGCTTGACGTTGCGCACGAAGTCGCCGCCGGTCATCTCCTCGTCGTCCGCCAGCACCTCTTCGAGGTCGTGTCCTTCCACCCAATCGTGGAGGAGGGCCGCGAACCCCGGGTCAGGCGGCCGCGTCTCGGGGAGGCCGGCGTCGTCCTCGTTGGCGGCGAGCTCGCGCCAGACCCGCTCCACCTTGCGAACCCGGGCGGAGACCTCCCTGCTGGGCCACTGCGGTGGCGGCGGCCTGCCGTCGGCACCTCGACGCTCGTACGTGAAGCACGAGACCACCGCGGCCAGGTCCGGTGCTCCGAGGCCGTCGAGCGTCCCTTCTCGCAGCGATTCCGCCAGCAGCAGATCGGTCTCGGTGTAGAGGCGCGCCAGGAGCTCACCGGGGGCCGTGAGAGCCCAACCGTCGACGTAGCCCCATGTCTCGAGCACCCGGAGGACACGGTCGAACTGGCGGGCGAGGCTCTCGGTGCGGCTCCGCACCCGTCGCTCGAGACGGGTGATGTCACGCTCGAGCCGATCGCCGCGCGCAGCCGCCTGCACCCGCGTGTCGCGCCCGGCGTCGCCGGCGACCGCGTGCGCGGCGGCCGCGGCCGCCAGCTCCGAGACCCGTTCGTGGCGGGTGCGCTCGGCCCGGCGATCC
>DASUUL010000206.1:0-2563 GCA_036374115.1 Acidimicrobiia bacterium
TGCCCGCTCGACTTCGACCTGACGAAGGACCGGGTCGGCGACGACACCGGTTCGGGCACCATCGCGATCACGCCGGCGCCGTTCTCGGTCCGCGTCGAGGCGGAGGGGCTCGGGCCGCCCAGCCGGTGGCTCCGCCCCGGCAGTGCCGCCGCCGCCGCGGGCGCGTCCGTCTACGCCGTGTACCTCTCGCAGGGCACCGACAACCCCGTCGGCGGACTGGTGTGCGTCCTCGACGACGACCTGGCCTGTACCGGCGACCAGATCCCGAACCCCGGTGTCACCTACGACCGCGTGAGCGTCCTCGCCGTCGACGATCCGGGCGAGTTCCCGCCGATCGCCGAGGGCTTCGACCGCCTCGTGGCCACGAACTCGTTCGCGATCCCGTTCGCTCCCCGGGAAGGATGAGGCCCGCCATGCTGTGCCTGCACCGCGCCACGGTTCCCGCTCTCGTCGTCCTCGCGGCGGCGAACCTCGCCGCCGGCGGCGCCGGAGACGACGACCGCGACCGCACCGGGAGCCGGGCGCGCACCTCGGTGATCGTGTTCAACGGCGAGGGCAACAACCTCGATGCCTACGCGGGCGCCCCGCCGTTCGAGAGCCAGACGGTGATCCGCAATCACGACGACGATCCCGACGGGCTCGACATCAACGCCCAGATCTGCTTCTTCCCGAGAGGCGTCGACGGGGGGCCGCCTCGAGGTCAGACCTGGTTCATCGCCGGCGAGGACACCGGTCAGCCCGATCCACCTGCGGGATGGGGCATCTTCCGCCTGCGGGGCAAGCGCGTCGGCGATCTGCGGGCACGCCAGGTCGGCAAGCTCACGCCCACGTACCAGAACGCCGCCGACAACGCCGAGAACTACGGGTGCGGCTTCCTCTCCGACGGGCGCGTGCTCACCACCGACATCGGGAACCAGGCCGCGGGTGACCCGAACGGCCAGCTCATCGTGTGGTTCCCACCGTTCGACGCCCGTGACGTCCGCTACTGCAAGGTGGATGTCGCGATCGGGACTGCGGGACAGATCGCGGTCGACGACGAGGACCGCGTCTACGTCGCGTCGGCCCGCGGCGACCGCGCCGGCGTGATCCGGTACACGGGGCCGTTCCCCACCTCCGACGACGCCGAGGGCGGGTGCGGCGACACCGACGCCACCGGCGCGCCGCTCGCCGACTCGGTGAACAGCGAGGTGTTCATCCCCGCGGGTGAGCACGAACTGTCGACGCCGAACGCCGTGGTCGCCACGCCCGATGGCGGCTTCTACGTCGACAGCGTGATCAGCGGCGTGATCAACGAATACGACGAGACCGGCGCCTTCGTTCGCACCATCCTCGCCCCACCCGCGGGTGAGGTGATCGGCGAGGAGCCGTTCTCGACCGGGACACCGCTCGGCCTCGGCGTCGACTCGCGAGGGACGCTCTATTACGCCGACATCGGGATCACGATCTCGGCCGACGGCATCGGGCCCGGACCGGAGGGCACGCTTCGGCGGATCACCTTCGTCGACGATGAGCCGCAGCCACCCGAGATCGTCGGTGCCGGCCTGGCGTTCCCCGACGGCATCGGCATCCTCGAACGAGGTGCGAAGCGGTGAAGCGCCCAGACCGGGGTGGTGGCTAGGAGGCAGCGCCCCCGCTTCCGGCCGCGTGTCAGGGGAACGACCGTTCCGCTGATCCCGTCGCCCTCGCCGAGGAGCTCCTCGAGCGCGCCCGGGGCGAGCGGGCGGGCGAAGTGATAGCCCTGCGCGCTGTCGCAACCGAGCGACTGGAGCGCGGCGGCCTGCTCCGCGCGCTCGACCCCCTCGGCGGTGATGCGCATGCCGAGCGCGTGCGCCATCGTGATGACCGCCTCGACGATGGCGGCGCCGCCGTCGAGCGTGCCGACCCCGTCGACGAACGACTTGTCGAGCTTGAGCACGTCGATCGGGAAGTGGCGCAGGTAGCTCAACGACGAATACCCGGTACCGAAGTCGTCGACCGCCACCCGAATGCCTCGCTCTCGGAGCAGCCGGAGCGTGTCGCCCGTTCGCTCGCGGTCGGTCAACGCCGTCCGCTCGGTGATCTCGAGCTGCAGCATCTCCGGCCGCACGCCGGTCTCGCGCAGCACGGCCAGCACGTCGTCGACCAGCCCGGGCTGGTTCACGAACCGCGGCGACAGGTTCACGCTCACGGTGAGGGAACCGGCCCCGAGACCGTTGCGTCGCTCCCATTCGGCCGCCTGCAGGCACGCCGACCGCAGCACGAAGCGGTCGATGGCGACGATGAGGTTCGACTCCTCGGCGAACGGGATGAAGGCGTCGGGAAAGAGGATCCCGTGCGCGGGACGGTCCCAGCGCACCAGTGCCTCCACGCCGACGACCGCGCCGTCGTCGAGCGAGACCTCGGGCTGGAAGTGGATGACGAGCTCGTCCTCGTCGACGGCCCGCCACAGTGCGGTCTCGAGCTCGAGCCGCTCCGCCACGCGGGGAGCGTGGTCGGGATCGAACAGCTCCCACCGTGAGCGGCCCCGCTCCTTCGCGAGGTACATCGCGAGGTCGGCCTCGCGGAGGAGGTCGCCGGCGTCGAG
>DASUUL010000207.1:0-14399 GCA_036374115.1 Acidimicrobiia bacterium
CAAACGGATCGGGGTGAAGATCACCGACACGCTGGAGCCGTGGTGTCACGAGGCCTCGCGTGACGGCATCCGCCACTACGCCCACGGGATCGGCGACGACAACCCGCTGTGGTGCGATCCCGACTACGCGGCGGCGACGCGTTGGGCCGGTCCGATCGCACCGCCGGCGCTCGTGGGCGGCGACACCCTGATCGGCGAGAACGAGGTCGTCGAGCTCGGCCCCGACACCGCGCAGCTCCTGAAGGGCGACCCCATCCGGGGGGCGCACGCGTTCTACTCGGGCAGCTTCCGCGAGTGGTGGGCGCCGCTGCGGCCGGGGATGCGGGTGAAGCGGCGCAACGCGCTGGTCGCCGTGTTCGACAAGGGCAGCGAGTTCGCCGATCGGGCGGTGCACGAGTGGACCGGTGAGGTGTTCGCCGCGGTCGAGCCGGAGCCGGCGGTGCTCGCGGCGCAGTACCGGCTGATGATCCGCACGGAACGCACGAGCGCGGAGCAGCGCGGCAAATACGACGACACCGTCATCGAGCCCTACACCGACGAGCAGCTGGCCGCGATCGACGAGTGCTACGCGTCCGAGGCCGCCCGTCGGCGCGGGTCCGACCCCCGCTGGTGGGAAGACGTCGAAGAGGGCGCCGAGCTCGGGCCGATCGTGAAGGGGCCGCTGCGCGTCACCGACATGGTGTGCTGGCACACCGGGATGGGCATGGGCCTCTACGGCGTGAAGGCGCTCCGGCTCGGCTACCAGCAACGGCAGCGCGTGCCGCGCTTCTTCCGTCCCGACGACCTCAACGTCCCCGACGTGCAGCAGCGCGTGCACTGGGACCCGGAGTGGGCCCGCCGGGCCGGCAATCCCGCGGTCTACGACTACGGAAGGATGCGCGAGACGTGGCTCATCCACCTGTGCACCGACTGGATGGGCGACGACGCCTGGTTGTGGAAGCTCGACTGCCAGTTCCGCCGGTTCAACTACGTCGGTGACACGCACTGGGTGCGGGGCCGCGTCGTGCGCAAGGAACTCGGCGACGGCGGCCGGCCTGCGGTCGAGGTCGAGCTCGCGGCCGCCAACCAGCGGGGCGAGCTGACGACGCCCGGTCATGCCACGATCCTGCTGCCGAGCAGGGAGCACGGGCCGGTCCGGCTGCCGCCGCCACCCGGCGGGGCCACGACCTGCCAGGATGCGCTCGACGCGCTGGTGGAGCGCTTCGCGAAGGAGCAGGGACAGGAGCCGTGAAGTCCTATCCGGAGCCGCCCGACGGGCTCGTGGTGTCGCACGACCGCGCCGTCCTGCGGGTGCGTCTCGACCGGCCCGAACGGCGCAACGCCGTGACCGACGACATGGTGCTCGCGCTGATCGACACCATCGAGGCCGCCGGCAGCGACGAGTCGGTCCGGGTGATCGAGCTCTCCGGCACCGGCGAGCACTTCTGCTCCGGCTTCGACCTCGGCCTGCGGGGTGGCGGCGACGCCAAGCCGCGCACCGGCGCCACGCAGCGGCAGATGCGGTGGCACGTCAACCGCCTCGTCCCGACCATGCTCGAGACCCAGACGCCGATCGTGAGCGCGGCGAGCGGCTGGGTGATCGGCCTGGGGCTCCACCTCCTCCTCGCGTCCGACTTCGCCGTCGTCGCCGACGACGCTCGGCTGCGGGCCCCGTTCGCCACGATGGGGTTCACGCCCGACTCCGGCGGCTCCTGGCTCCTTCCCCGCCTGGCGGGTGTGGCCCGGGCGAAGGCGATGATCATGCTCGGGCGCGAGATCAGCGGCACCGACGCCGCCGCCTGGGGGATGGTGCACCGGGCGGTGCCGGTGGCGGAGCTGCCCGCCGCCGCCACCGAGCTGGTCGAGGAGCTGGCGGCGGCGCCGACGGTCGCGGTCGGCCTGTCGAAGCTGCTCATCCAGCGCGGCCTCACCGTCGATCTCGAGCGGCACCTCGCGGACGAGGCGCTCGCGATCGAGCTCGCCAGCCGCTCCGACGACTTCCACGAGTACGCGAGGTCGCGCCGCGACCGGCGCGGCCCGGAGTTTCGAGGTAGGTAGCATCATGGCACTGCGCACGCCGTTCACCGAGCTCGTGGGCTGCGACGCGCCGATCCAGCTCGCGCCCATGGGCGGCGTCAACACGCCCGAGCTGATGTCGGCGGTCGCCGGCGGAGGTGCGATGGCGATGGCGGCGATGCCCGCGGCGCCCGTAGAGGCGGTCGCCGGCGCGCTCGACGGCGTCCGCGAACAGGTCGACGGCCCCGTCGGCTTCAACGTGCTGTTGCCGTTCCTCGACGTCGACGTCGTGGACGCCGCCGCGGCGCGGTGCCGCCTCGTCGACTTCTACCACGGCGCGGTCGACGGCGCGCTGGTCGAGCGCGTGCACGGCGCGGGCGCGCTGGCGGGATGGCAGGTCGGTTCCGCCGGTGAGGCGGTCGCCGCCGCCGATGCCGGTTGCGACCTGCTGGTCGTGCGCGGGACCGAGGGCGGTGGGCGGATGCACGGGCACCAGAGCCTGTGGCCGCTGCTCACCGCGGTGCTCGACGCCGTCGACGTGCCGGTCCTGGCGGCCGGGGGCATCGCCGACGGCCGGGGGCTCGCGGCCGCGCTCGCCGCCGGTGCCGCCGGTGTCCGCATGGGCACGCGCTTCGTGGCCACGCCGGAGTCGGGGGCGCACCCCGGCTACAAGGAGGCGATCGTCCGGGCACACGCTGGTGACACGGTCCTGACCGACGCGTTCAAGACCGGCTGGCCCGACACGGTCGCGACCTCACGGGTCCTTCGCTCTGCGCTCGATCGAGCCGCGGAGCTGCCGGAGGAGGCGCCGGTTGCGCAGGTGACCATGGGTCCCACGACCATGGACGTGCCGAGGTTCGGCTTCGTCCCCCCGATCGCGACCGCGCAGGGAGATATCGGCGCGATGGCGCTCTACGCGGGGGAGTCCGCCGGGCTCGTCGACGCGCTCACCCCCGCGGCCGAGATCGTCGCGAACGTGGTGCGCGAGGCCGAGACCCACCTGCGCACCGCCGCTGCTTCTTTGTTTGTGCAGTAGCACCCGGTCGACGACCGGTCCGCGCACACACGCCGCCGGCGCTCCGCCCGGGCGCGGAACGGTCATCCGGTCGGGACTACTGCACAAACAGAGAAGTGGTCAGGCCGGTGCGGTGTCGAACGCCCAGGCGAGCGTGGTGCTGAGGCGCATGAACGCGAGCTCGGGCGGCTCGGGCGCGGGGTCGGCGGACTCGTCGACGGCGAGCTCGACCACGAAGCCGTCGTCGGGGACGGCGCCGAATGCGGTCACCGCGGCGCGGGGCTCGACCGCCTGGGCCATCGCCTCGATCCCGGCGTGCTCACCGCGCCCGAACACGCCCAGCCAGCCGGGGTTCTCGGGGTCGACGAGCCCGGGAGCCCGCGGGGCCAGCTCGAGGCGGACGCGGTCGCCGTCGACGCTCAGGTTGCGGTCGAACCCGGGCGGCAGCCCCGGGTGCAACAGGAGCACCGCTCCCAGCGCGTCGGCGCCGCCGCCGCCAACGTCGAGCGCGTGCGCGAGGCGCTCGCTGCACACCCAGCCGGCGCCGACCTGCTGGTGGACGAGGATCTCGCGGGCGGTGTCCCGGCCGAACCGCTCGGTGAGGGCGAGCTCGGCCGAGCTCGTGAGCAGGTGGCACTGCACCCCGAACTCGCGCGCGACCGCCACGAGTGCACCCTGCGACAGGTCGGCGAGGCGGAACTCCGGGCGGAAGGCGCCGCGGTAGTCGGGCATGCCGCCGGACTCACGGTCGGGTGGCGCCTCGTTCGGGACCGTCGCGAGCGGGAGTGACGCCACTCGCTGCGTGTGCTTCGCGGGGCCGACGGGCTCGCTGGCCGGGTCGATCGCGATCGTCCAGTGGCAGTGCGGGTGCCGGTCGGCGGGCACACGCGGCGGGCGGTGGACCGGCCGGATCCGGGCGCGGGGATTCGTGGCGTAGGCGGTGGCGTCGAAGGTCGGGTCCTCGATGTGGTGGCACATGCCGATCACGCGATCTTCGCCGTGCGGCTCCACGTCCATGAGCGCGCCGCAATGGTCGAGCCAGAACTCGCCGTGACGATCGTCGTTCACCCGGTACCCGACCGCCATGTACTGGTGCACGAACCCGACGTCGAGCTGGAGGGCCTTCATGATCGCGGCGATGTCGTCGCCCTCGATGCCCATCAGCCGGCGCATGCGGCCCGTGTAGACGGGGCTGGCGCCCATCCACTCGTCGATGGCGACGTCGTCGACGTCGTCGACGGTCCCGTGCACGGCCACGCTCGGCATCAGCGCCCGGTCGAGCAGGTGACCGAGCATCATCGACTCGAGCGCCACCGGCACGAGCTCGGCCCGGGTGAGGTCCGCGAGGGCAGGTGGTGAGGTCACGGTGATCGCATAACGTATGCACTATGGCGTCGGTGGGCCAGCGCGACCTCGTCCTGCCCGACCCACGCGCGGGAGATCGGGCGGCCGGCACCGATCAGCTGGTGCGGCGCAGCAGCGGCGAGCACGCCGCCGTCTACATCCGCCGCCTGATCTTCGACGGGCGTCTCCGCCCGGGCGAGCGCATCCCCCAGGAGCAGGTGGCGAGCACGCTCGGTATCAGCCGCATCCCCGTGCGCGAGGCGTTGATCGCCCTCGAGCGCGAGGGCTGGGTGACGATCGAGATGCACCGGGGGGCGTTCGTGAGCGCCCTCGACGAGCAGGCGGTGCGCGACACCTACGAGCTCTTCGGCCTCGTCTACGGGTTCGCGGTGCGCCGGGCGATCAGCCGGGGCGGAGCCGATCTCGCCGGCCGGTTGCGCGAGCTGTCGCGCGGGCTGGGCGGCACCGACGATCCCGACGAGGTCACCCGGCTCACGATCGCCTTCCACGGCGTGGTCGTCGACGCGGCGGCGTCGCCCCGCGTTCGGGTGCTCCTGCGGGCGATGTCGGGCCTCGTGCCCGGCAACTTCTTCGCTCTCGTGCCGGGCGCGAGCGAGATCGAGCGCAGGGGCCTGGCGACCGTCACGCGCGCGGTCGGCGAGGGGGATGCCGACAAGGCCGGTGCGGCGTACGAACGCATGATGCGCCGCCAGGGTGAGCTGGTGGTCGACCTCTTCGCCGACCGCGGCCTGTTCGAGGAGCCGGAGCCATGACCCAGCAGACCAGCGGCGCGAACGTCCGCGGTGACGACCTCGTGCTCGTGTCGGTCGACGACCACACGTGCGAGCCCGCCGACATGTTCGAAGCCCACGTTCCCGAGAGGTACCGCGAGCACATGCCGCGGGTCGTCGACGAGCCCGACGGCTCGCAGCAGTGGTACTACGGCGAGATCCGCGGTCGGAACCTGGGATTGAACGCGGTCGCGGGCAAGCCCCCCGAGTTCTTCAACGTGAACCCGATGCGCTACGAGGACATGCGGCCCGGGTGCTACGACGTGCACGAGCGCGTGCGCGACATGTCGGCCGGCGGGCAGCTCGCCGGTCTCAACTTCCCCAACTGGACCGGTTTCGCCGGCCAGGTCCTGAACGCGGGGCCCGACCGTGACGTCAATCTCGTCATGATCAGGGCGTACAACGACTGGCACGTGGACGAGTGGTGCGGCGCGTACCCGGAGCGGTTCATCCCCTGTGGGATCCTGCCGCTCTTCGACGTCGAGGAGGCCGCCAAGGAGGTGCGCCGGCTCGCCGGCAAGGGCTGCCACGCGGTGACCTTCTCGGAGAACCCCGCCGGGCTCGGCATGCCGAGCATCCACTCGGGCGGGTGGGACCCCCTCTTCGCCGCCTGCTCCGACACCGGCACCGTGCTCTGCTGCCACGTGGGCTCGTCGTCGAAGAGCGCCTCGACGGTGCCCGACGCGCCGCCGCCGGTGCCCATGAACCTCTCGTCGACGATGACGATCTATACGCTCGGCGACCTGCTCTGGGCCGACTTCTGGCACCGCTTCCCGCAACTGCGCTTCGCCCTCACCGAGGGCGACATCGGGTGGATCCCGTACTTCCTCCAGCGGGCCGAGCACACCCTCGACCGCCACAACGGCTGGATGCACCAGCGGCAACCCCAGGGTCTGCGCCCGAGCGAGCTGTTCCGCGAGCGCATCCTGTGCTGCTTCATCGACGACCGGGTCGGGATCGAGCTGCTCGACGAGTTCAACGTCGACAACGTGTGCTGGGAGTCGGACTACCCCCACTCCGACAGCTCGTGGCCGAAGGCACCCGAGCGTCTCGAGGTGCTGATGGCGGGACTTGCGCCCGAGGTGGTCGACAAGATCACGCACGAGAACGCGATGCGCCACTACCGGTTCGATCCGTTCGCGACCCGGCCGCGGGAGCAATGCACGGTGGCGGCGCTGCGCGCCGAGGCCGGTGACGTCGACACCGTGACCCATGTCGGCAGGCGGGCCGACGAACGTGACCTGGCGACGTGGAAGCAGATGACGGGCGCGGCCGCCCGCGGGCCGAAATGAGCAGGCGGGCCCTCGGCGCGCTGCTCGCGGGCCTCCTTGCCGCGGGCGTGGCCGCGATCCCGGCTGTCGCGGGCGCCGGGGAGGGGGTGGCCCCGGCACCGTCGCCCGGATGCGACGGCACCGATCCCGTCGCGGTGGGCGAGGAGCGCATCACGACGACGTCGGGCGGCGTGGAGCGGTGGTACTTCCGTCACGTGCCCCCGGCGCACGACGGCGACGAACCCTTACCGGTCGTGATCGACCTGCACGGCTACCTCGAAGGTGCCGACGTGCACAAGGTGCACTCCGACCTCGGCGCGTACGGCGACGAGCAGGGGTTCGTCACGATCACGCCGCAGGGTACCGGTGATCCCGTGCGCTGGGACGCCACCGTCGACTCGGCCGACATGGAGTTCGTCGGCGACCTGCTCGACGAGATCGGGGCGACCCTCTGCGTCGACGAACGCCGCATCTTCGTGACGGGCCTGTCGAACGGCGCGTTCATGACCTCGGCGATCGCCTGCGCGTACGCGGACCGGATCGCGGCGGTGGCGCCGGTCGCGGGCATCCGCGTGATCGACGACTGCGACCCCGACCGGCCCGTGCCCGTCGTGGCGTTCCACGGCACCGAAGACGGCTTCGTCAGCTTCGACGGGGGGCTCGGAGACGACGCCGCCGACCTCCCGGCACCCGACGGGTCGGGTCGCACCGTGGGTGACCTGCCGGAGGCACGCGACGCTGCCGGCGGCCCGTCCGTCCCCGAGATCACGGCGGCGTGGGCGGAGCGCGACGACTGCCGGGCGAAGCCGAGGCGGCGCGCCGTCGCCGACGACGTGACCCGCGTCCGCTATCGCTGCCCCGACGGTGCCGACGTGGTGCTCTACCGGGTCGAGGGGGGTGGCCACACCTGGCCCGGAAGCGAGTTCTCGCAGGCGATCGAGTCCGTGACCGGCGCCACGACGTTCTCGATCTCGGCCAACGAGGTGATGTGGGAGTTCTTCGAGCAGCACCCGCTCGAGCGCGGGGCCGACGCCGAGGATTGAGGACATGACGCAGGTGATCTACGACCCGTACCGGTGGGAGACGGCGCACGACCCCTACCCGATCTACCGGCGCCTGCGCGACGAGGCGCCCGTCTACCGCAACGACGAGCTCGGGTTCTGGGCCCTGTCACGCCACGCCGACGTGCTCGCCGCCCACAACGACCCGGCGACCTTCGTGAGCTCCGGCGGCGTCACGATCGAGGGCACGGAGAAGGGGAGCCCGCTGCTCCTGCTCATGGACCAGCCCGAGCACACGTGGCACCGCAAGATCGTCTCGAGGGTGTTCACGCCCCGCCGCGTCGCCGATCTCGAGCCGTTCATCCGGGCCCGGGCGGGCGAGCTGCTCGACAAGTTCCGCGACGCAGCCGAGTTCGACGCCGTGAGCGACTTCTCCGTGCAGCTGCCGCTCGACGTCATCAGCGAGCTGGTCGGGATCCCCGAGGAGCTGCGCACGACGGTGCACGAGCTGAGCGACCAGGTGCTGACCCGCAGCAGCGACCGCGACGTCGGCGACGATCTCGCGAACGCCATGATCGAGATGATCATGTTGTTCCTCGACCTGGTGAAGGACCGGCGCGCCAACCCGCGTGATGACGTGATCAGCTTGCTGATCCAGACCGAGGTCACCGACGACGACGGTGTCACCCGCCGCCTCTCCGACGAGGAGGTCGCGGTCCGATTCCAGGAGCTCGCGCTCGCCGGCCACGAGACCGTGGCGAAGCTCATCCCGAACGGCATCGTCGCGCTGGCGTGGTTCCCCGACCAGCGACGCCTCCTGCTCGACGACCCGACACTCATGCGTGCGGCCGTCGACGAGATGCTGCGCTGGGACGCCCCGTCGCAGTACCAGGGGCGCACCGCGGCGCGTGACGTCGAGCTCCACGGCGTCACGATCCCGGCGGACGACCGCGTCATCCTCATCACGGGCTCGGCCAACCACGACGAGCGTGTCTATCCCGACCCGGACCGATTCGACGTCGAGCGCACGATCGAGCATCCGGTGAGCTTCGGGTTCGGGATCCACCTGTGTCTCGGCGCCCACCTCGCCCGGCTCGAGACCCGCGTCGCGTTCGAGGAGCTGCTCGCCCGCTTCCCTGACTACGACGTCGACGGCGACCGAGCCGTCCGCCAGGCCCACTCGAACGTCCGCGGCCTCAGCCATCTCCCGGTGCTCACGAACGACGCCGCTTCGTAACGACCGAACGTGCGCGTCGCGCGCGCCGCGAACGCCGCGCCGAGCGCGCAGGTTCGGAGGAGCTGGCGGGTGGTCAGGCGGGGCGGGTCTCGGGCAGGCGCACGAGCGGGATCGTGCGCTCGGTGCGCGCCTGGTAGCCGTCGTACCAGGCGCGGTCGGCGACCAGCAGCTTCCAGATCCGGTCGCGCTCCTCACCCTCGAGGATCTCGGGCACCGACCAGAACTGCGCGCCCTGCACGCGGCAGAGCACCTCGGGGTTCGCCGCGCCGTCCCGGAGGTTGAGGAACCACGACGGGTGGCCGGGCGAACCTGCGTATGACGCAACGACGATCCGCTGGCCGTCGGGGTCGCGCCAGGTCGGCAGGGCGACCTTGTGCTCGTTGCCCGACTTGCGCCCGACCGTGCGCACCACGACGTGGTGCATCCCCGCCACCACCCACACGTCGTCGTCGTCGGAGCTCTCCATCGCCGTGACGTGGCCCCGACTGATCACGGGGATCTCGTCGTGCGACGGCGTCTCCCAGGTCTGGTCGACTCGCTGGCTCTGCGTCATGGCGGAATCCTCGCGCGGCCCGGCTACTACGCCCCGTGCGCGTGGTCGCAGAGCCGTTCCTCGCCCGGCTTGATCTGGCCGGCCCCGATCCCCTCGAGGGCGGCGAAGGGCCCGCAGGGATGCGGGACGATCCACACGTGCATCATCGGGACGTTGGCGAGCTTCTGGGTCGGCGGTGGGCACGGCTCGTCGGAGCCCACGATGGGCCCGCCGTTGCCGAACGCGAGCCGGGGCGCGACCGGGTCGTCGGTGAAGCAGAGGTTGTCGTGGACGTGCCACTGGGTGAGGTTGCCGCCGACGTCGGGCACGTCGTCGAGGGTCGAGCCGTGCGGCAGCATGAACATCGCTGCCACGAGGGTCTTGCGACCGTCGCGCACCTGGTACACCAGCGACTCGGGATGGTCGGGATCGAGGATCTTGTCGTCGTTCACGTACGACCAGTTGATGTAATGCTCGTCGCCGGTGACGGCGTCGCCGATCGAATGAAAGCCGTTCGCCTCGGCGGCGGCCGTGTCCGCGAACTGCGGGAGGCGCACGAGCGTGATGGCGAGCAGGTTCTCGGCACGCGCCTGCTGCTCGGGTGACACGTTGGCGACGCCACCGAGGTCGATCGGCTTCGTCGGGTCGTAGGGCTTCGGTGGGACGACGGCCGCCTGCGCCTGCCCGCCGCCGTCCCCGTGGTCGTGGCCGGCCGCTTGGTGCCCGTCGTCGTGGGCGCCGGCGTCGTCGTGGGCGCCGGCGTGGTCGTGGCCGCTGGTCGCGATCATCCCCGAGAGCGTCACCGCGAGCACGACCGCGGCGGTGACGTTCGCGAAGGCGGGCCGCACCGCGCCGCCCGACGGTCGGTGGGCCAGCTCCGCGACCCACAGCAGGGCCGCGCCGGCCGCGACCGCGGCGAGCAGCGCGGCCAGGCCGTCGGCCAACTGCACCGACTCGGCCTCGTCGAGACCCTCGATGAACCCGATGCCGTTCGTCTTCGCCAGCAGCCATCCGGCGAGCGCGAGCCCGTTGCCGCCCGCGCCGACGAGCGCGATCGGTCGATTCGGACGGGCCAGCGCGACCACTCCCCAGGCGACCTGGAAGAGGGCCAGCAGCGCGAACGTGACGACGGCGGCGTCGTGCTCGCGGTGCATCCCGATGGCGGCGGCATGGATGGCGCCGGCGCCGATCGACGCGAACGCCGCGATTGCCAGCGGGCCGGCCAGCGGCGACAGCGCTCGTCGCGCTGGGTCCCGCGGCGGAGCGACGGCCTGCCTCATCGACAGCTCACGCTAGCCCGATGCCGGAGTCGGGTGGGCTCACGGACCGACGGCGTCGTGGTCGCTCACGGTTCGAGGGTCCAGCGCGTCGGTGATCCGGTGAAGTCTTCGCCGGTGAGGCCGAAGGCGGCGGCGACGTCGATGCGGATGCACGCGTTGGCAGGATCACCGTAGAACTCGACGCCGTAGCTGGTCCCGTACTTCGCGTCCGCCAGGCCCGCGAACGCCGTGATGGCGGCGCGGTCGGCGACGAGCCGTGCCCGGCCTTCGACGACGACGGGCTCGGCGGGATCGTCGGTGGTCGCGACCACCGCGGGATTCGCAGCCAGGTTGCGTGCCTTGCGCGATCGCCGGCTGCAGCTGAACCAGAGGGCGTCGTCGTGCCACACGCCCCAGACCGGCGTGACGTGGGGCCTCCCGTCGGGCCACACGGTGGCGAGCCAGTAGTCGTGCGAGCGCGCGATGCGATCCCTCGCCCACACCCACGGCAGCAGCCCGGAGCCCTCGGTCGGGCCGAGAACGCCGTACCCGGGCATGTGCGGGCGCTGCGCGGCCGGGTCCACCGCGCCGACGCTACCGACCGGGCGTCTCCCGTGCCTCCCTGCGTGCCTCCCTGCCGACCTGCGATTATCGGCTCGTTCCGAGATCATCGTCGTCGGCGACACCAGGGAGGGGACGTGACCGCCGGAGCTCAGCGTGAACCGGGGGCGCCGGCCGACTTGCCCGGCATCGACCGCGACGGCGTGACCGCGTGGATGCTCGATCGCGCCGACGGCGTGGTCCCGCCCCTGCGGTTCGATCTCGTCGGTGCCGGCGGGTCGAACCTCACCTTCGACGTCGGCGACGGAGCCGGGAACCGGTGGGCGTTGCGCCGGCCGCCGGTTCGGAACGTGCTGCCGACAGCGCACGACATGGCCCGCGAGCACCGGATCGTGGCGGCGCTCGCCGAGCACACCGACGTACCGGTGCCGGCGCCGGTCGGGTTCTGCCGCGACCCCGCGGTCACCGGCGCCCCGTTCTGGGTGTCGGAGTTCGTCGACGGCCTGATCCTGCGCGACGAGAAGACCGCCCGAACGCTCGGCGAGGCGCGCGCGCAACGGGCGACGGAGTCGCTCGTCGACGTGCAGGTAGCGTTCCACGGCGTCGACCTCGACGCCGTCGGGCTCGCCGACCTCGGCAAGCACGACGGCTACGTCGAGCGGCAGCTGCGCCGGTGGCACCGCCAGTACGAATCGTCGAAGTCGCGCGACCTCCCACTCGTGGACGCACTGCACGCCCGGTTGGCGAGCACTGTTCCTGTGGAGGAGAGCGAGCCGGGGCTCGCCCACGGCGACTACCGGTTCGACAACACCGTGCTCGGTCCCGACGGCCGGATCGTCGCCGTGCTCGACTGGGAGCTCTGCACGGTCGGCGACCCGGTCGCCGACTTCTGCTGGTCGCTCATGTACTGGGCGGACCCCGGCGACCCGTACTCGTTCCTCCAGTCGCCGCCGACGTTGGTGCCCGAGCTCCCGACGCGCGGCGAGGTGGCCGAGCTCTACGCCCGCCGCTCGGGGCGCGACCTGGCCGCGCTCGACTGGTTCCTGGCGTTCGGCTGGTGGAAGATGGCCTGCATCGTCGAGGGCGTCCACGCCCGCCAGCGCGCCGGCGCCCGGGGCGGGAAGGTCGACGACACCGCCCTCGCCGCGATCGCGGAGCGGGTGGAGACCATGCTCGATTTGAGCGACGAGGCCGCCGGGCGGGCCGGGATCTGAAGACCTGAACGGATCGATTCGGAGGGTTCACCATGGGACGGTTGGCGGACCGGGTCGCGATCGTGACCGGCGGGGGCGACGGCATCGGGCGCGGGATCGCGCGTCGCTTCGCCCGCGACGGTGCGAAGGTGCTGGTGGCCGAGCTCGACGAGGAGCGAGGGGCAGCCGTCGCGGGCGAGCTGCGCGACGAGTTCGGTGTCGAGGCCGGGAGCCTCCGCACCGACGTCGCCCGGAAGGCCGACAACGAGGCGATGATCGCCGCCGCCGTCGACCGCTGGGAGACCGTCGACATCCTCGTCAACAACGCGTGGGGCGGCGGGATGCTCAGCCGGGTCGAGCACAAGACCGACGAGCTGATGTCGCACGGCTGGCACGTCGGCTTCCTGGGCCCGTTCTGGGCGATGCAGTTCGCGTTCCCGATCATGAAGGCACGGGGCCGCGGGAACGTCATCAACCTGTGCTCCCTCAACGGCGTGAACGCGCACATGGGAACGGTCGAGTACAACGCGGCGAAAGAGGCGTTGCGCTCGGCGACCCGCACCGCCGCCCGGGAGTGGGCGCCCTACGGCATCGTGCTCAACATCATCTGCCCGGCGGCCAAGTCGGCGGCGTTCCACCGGGTGATGGCCGAGCACCCCGAGCTGATCGCCGCCGCCGACGCCGCCAATCCGATGGGCCGCGTCGGCGACCCCGAAGACGACATCGCGCCCGTCGCCGCCTTCCTCGCCGGCGACGACGCCCGCTATCTCACCGGGAACACGCTCTTCGTCGACGGCGGGAGCCACATCAACGGCTCGGCGTGGGCGCCGGAGCTGCCCGACGAGCCGCCGACGGCAGGGGAGGGAACGTGACCACGAGCATGGTCCTGGTCGACGAGCCGGCGCCGGGCGTCCGCCGCATCACGCTGAACCGGCCCGAGAAGCGCAACGCGCTCAACAACGCGCTGCGGGGTGCGCTGCTCGAGGCGCTCACGGTCGCCGACGCCGACTACGACGTCTCGGTGAGCATCGTGCGGGGCGCGGGCTCGTGCTTCTCCGCCGGCTACGACCTCGGGGGCGGGAACGAGGGCACCGAGCTGCCGTTCTACACGGCGGGTGGCGACGGCCAGTGGCCGCGGCACGTCACCACGAGCTGGATGGGGATCTGGGACCTCGCCAAGCCCGTCATCGCCCAGGTGCACGGCTACTGCCTGGCGGGTGGGAGCGAGCTCGCCACCGGCTGCGACCTCGTCTACGTGTCCGACGACGCCAAGATCGGCTATCCCGCCGTGCGCTTCGGCGTGCCCGACATGCACTTCCATCCCTGGACGGTCGGCTTTCGCGCCGCCATGGAGATGATGCTGACGGGCGACTCGATCTCCGGGATCGAGGCGGCGCGGCTCGGGTGGGCGAACCGCTCCTTCCCTCCGAAGGACCTCGACGAGCAGGTGCTCGAGATGGCCACGCGCGTCGCGCTCCTTCCTTCCGACATCGTCCAGCTGAACAAGCGGGTCGTCCACCGCCAGATGGAGGTCATGGGTCTCCGCACCGGGATCCGGGTGGGCACCGAGCTGTGCGCGCTCGGCACCCACCAGGAGAGCTTCCACGAGTTCCTCCGCCAGATCTCGGGTGAGGGTCTCACCCGCGCCCTCAACCGGCGCGACTCCGGCTTCGGCGACTACCGCACCGCCGAGCGGCCCGGTGACTGAGCATGCAGGTCGAGATCTGGTCGGACGTCGTGTGCCCGTGGTGCTACGTCGGCAAGAAGCGCTTCGAGCGCGCCCTCGGCGGGCTGGCCTGGCGTGACGAGATCGAGGTGCGCTACCGGCCGTTCGAGCTCGACCCGACGGTCCCTCCGTCCGGCGTGGACCTCGACGCGTACCTGGCGGAGAAGTACGGGGATCTCGGGCGGGTGCGAGCGGGGCACGCGCACCTCACCGGCGCGGGAGCCGAGCTCGGGATCGAGTTCCGTTGGGAGGGGCAGCGCCGCCCCAACACGTTCGACGCCCACCGCCTGCTCGCCTGGGCGCTCGATCACGCCGGCCCGACTCCGCAGGCGGAGCTGAAGGAACGGCTGATGCGGGCGTACTTCACCGAGCAGCGCGACGTCGCGAGCGCCGACGTCCTCCGCGAGCTGGCAGGGGAGGCCGGCCTCGATACCGCTCGCGCCGACGAGGCTCTCGAGCGCGGCGCGTACGCTG
>DASUUL010000208.1:0-4314 GCA_036374115.1 Acidimicrobiia bacterium
CGCTTCGACACCGTCGGCCCCGCGGTGCGCTGAGCGCGATGACGCCGGCCTCGACGAGGGAAGCTGCCGACGAGCTGCGCTCGATCGCCCGGTCGGCCGGCGACGCCGCCGGGTACTTCCCCGCCCTGTACGCGAGGGTGACCACCGAGATCGCCGCCTCGATCGAGGCCGGGCGCTTCGACGACGGCGCCCGCATGGACGCGTTCGCCACCACCTTCGCCGCGTACTACCTCCGGACGTGGCGCAACGAGATCCCGCGCCCGCGTTGCTGGCAGGCGTCGTGGGACGTCGCCGCCGGCGGCGGCCTCCTCGTCGTGCAGCACCTGCTGCTGGGCATCAACGCCCACGTGAACCACGACCTCCCGCAAGCGGTCGTCGAGGTGGCCGACCGCACCGGCGACCTCGAGGGCGTCCACGGCGACTTCGACGCGGTGAACGACGTCCTGGCGGCGGCCTCGGTCGGCATCCTGCGCGACCTCGACCGGGTGTCGCGGTGGGCGAACGAGGTTGCCGCCCTGGGAGGTGGTCGCGCCTTCCACTTCTCGCTCCGGGTGGCCCGCCGCCAGGCGTGGAACGCGGCCGAACGCCTCTTCGCACTCGACGCGCCGCGACGGCGCGACGACGTGCGCGAGCTCGACCGGCTCGTGTCCGTCCTCGCCTACCTGATCACCCGTCCGGCCTTCCCGGCGAGTGTGCTCGTCTCCGTCGCCCGCAGGCTGGAGGAGCACGACCCGAGCGTGGTCGTGGCGGCGCTCCTCGGCGACGACTCGGATCGCTGAGCGCCGCGCATTCCGCACGGCGAGGTCTTCGGGTCGCCTCAGCGGCTGGTTGCGCGCTTGTACTGGCGCACGGAGAGCGGGGCGAACACCGCGATGATGGCGGCGATCCACAGCAGCGTGTAGAGCGTCGGGTGCTGCAGCGACCACGCCGTGGGCTCGGGCGCGTCGGGCGGGATGTTGCCGAACAGCTCGCGCACGGCCTGGGCGGCGCTCGAGACAGGGTTCCACTCTGCGAACGTGCGCACCCCGCTGGGCAGGTTCTCGGTCGGCACGAACGTGTTGGCCAGGAACGTCAGCGGGAACAGGATCATGAACGTGGCGTTGTTGATCACCTCGACGCTCGGGATCATCAGACCCACGCTCGCCATCACCCACGAGAACGCGTACGCGAACAGCAGCAGCAGCGCGAACGCGGCGACCGCCTCCAGGATCGAATCGCGGATCCGCCACCCGACGATCAGGCCCGTGAGCGACATGATCGCCAGCGACAGCAGGTTGTAGATGAT
Source organism: Acidimicrobiia bacterium (assembly GCA_036374115.1). Classification (GTDB taxonomy): domain Bacteria; phylum Actinomycetota; class Acidimicrobiia; order IMCC26256; family JACDBD01; genus JACDBD01. The sequence continues at coordinate 1,286 of DASUUL010000208.1, forward strand.
GTCGCTGCTGGTCCGGCCGGCGAGGACCGCGGAGCGCGACATCGGCAGCGACCGGAACCGGTTGATGATCCCCTTCTGCATGTCGTCGGCGAGGCCGGCGCCCGTGAACGTCGAGCCGAAGAGGACCGTCTGCACGAAGATCCCGGCGATGAGGAACTCGCGGTAGTCGCCCCCGGGCACCTGGATCGAGTCGCCGAACACGTACGCGAAGAGCAGCACGAACATGATCGGCGACAGCAGCACGAACACGAGCACCTCGGGCACCCGCTTGATCTTGATGACGTTGCGCTTCGCGATGACGGTGGCGTCGCCGAAGGCATAGGCGGCTCGCTGGATCACGCGACCTCCTCCCGCTCGGTCGCGTCGGGCGCGGCCCGGTCATGCTCCTGCTCCTCGGCGGTGCGGCCGGTCAGGGCGAGGAACACCTCGTCGAGCGTCGGCCGGCGCAGCCCGACGTCGTTGAGGGCCACGTGCCGGTCGTCGAGCGCCCGCAGCGCCTGGGTCAGCACCTGGGCGCCGCCGCGGATCGGGGCGATCAGCTCGCGGCTCCCGATGTCGACGTGGATCTCCGCGGTGGCGAAGCGGGCCAGCACCTCCCGGGCGACCGGCACCTCCTCCTGGGAGCACACCGCCACGTGGATCCGCTCGCCGCCGACGTCGCGCTTGAGCTCGTCGGCGGTGCCGTGCGCGATCGCCCGGCCGTGGTCGATCACGAGGATGTCGTCGGCGAGCTGGTCGGCCTCCTCGAGGTACTGGGTGGTGAGCAGCAGGGTCGCGCCCCGGCCGACGAGCTCGCGGATCACGCCCCACAGCTCGGTGCGGCTGCGCGGGTCGAGCCCAGTGGTCGGCTCGTCGAGGAACAGGACGCGGGGCTCGGCGACCAGCGCCCCGGCGAGATCGAGGCGGCGGCGCATGCCCCCCGAGTACGTCTTCACCGGACGGTCGGCCGCGTCGGCGAGCCCGAAGCGCTCCAGCAGCTCCCGGGCCCGGTCGCGCGCCCGCCGGCGCCCGAGCCGGTAGAGGCGCCCGATCATGTCGAGGTTCTCGAACCCGGTCAGGTGCTCGTCGACGGCCGCGTACTGGCCCGAGAGCCCGATCTGCTTGCGGACCTGCTCCGCTGCGCGGCACACGTCGAAGCCGGCGACCGTGGCCGCGCCCGCGTCCGGTTGGAGCAGGGTCGCCAGGATCGACACGGCCGTGGTCTTGCCGGCGCCGTTCGGGCCCAGGAGGCCCAGCACGGTGGCCTCGGGCACGGTCAGGTCGAGGCCGTCGAGGGCGACCACCTGGCCGTACCGCTTCGTCAGGCCCGACGCTTCGATGACGTCGCTCACCTGTCGTGTCCTCCGCGGGGGGTGGGGGGATCGTGCGCAGGTTAGGTGGTCAACCGCGCTCGACGCCCAGGTGTTCCGCGCCGCCGCTCGGTGCCCTCCTGGTGCACGGTGCCCAGGCCCCGTCCTCATCACACGTCTCGGCCGGTAGTGGACGACGCGCCGTCCCCGGAATCATCGGTCCACTCGTCTCCGCCACGACCTCCACGGCGGCGCTCCCGCCGGCCCGTTGCCTGCCCGTCCAACCGTCGTTAGCGTCGCCGCCTACCGCTGGATGCGCGCGCCCGCGCTGCCACCCCAACCGAGCTGAGCCGAACCGTGCCCGAGCCCACCGCCCGCGTCGCCGTCATCGCCCCGATGCCCAACGAGCTCCGCCCCGTCGTCGAGCGCCTCGACCTCACCCGCACCGGCGCCCAGGGCGACTTCCCCGTCTACACCGGCGCCGCCGGCCCGACCGAGATCGTCGCCACCCGCACCGGGATCGGGCCCCGCCTCGCCGAGGACGCCACCGACCGGCTGCTGCGCTCGACGACCGTTGACCGCGTCGTCGTCACCGGCATCGCCGGCGGCATCGAGCCCGTCACCGCCGTGGGCGACCTCGTGGTGCCCGAGGAAGTGGTCGACGGCATCACCGGCGAGCGGTTCCGGCCCGCGCCGCCCGCGGGCGTCACCGTGGAGGGGATCATCCGCACCGGCGACGGCAGCGACTACGGCCTCGGCCGGGAGGAGATCGACCGCCTGCGCGGCGAAGGTGTCGTCGCCCTCGACATGGAGACCGCCGCGATCGCCCGGGTCTGCGAGCGGCACCAGGTGCCGTGGATCGCGTTCCGCGCCATCAGCGACATGGCCGGCGACGAGAGCGTGGGGGAGGTGGTGATGACGCTCGTCCACCCCGACGGGCGCCCCCACGCCCGCAAGGCGGCGTGGTTCCTGCTCACGCACCCGTGGAAGCTCCCCCGCATGGCCCGCCTCGGCCGCGAGGCCAACGCCGCCGCGATCGCCGCCGCCGACGCCGCCGTGCAGGTGTGCACCATGCCGTCGCCCGACGGGCCCGGCGCGGAAGGGAGCTCCACATAGGCGCCTGCGGTACGAGTCGCCCTTCCGCTTCCACCCCGGCACCGCCCGCGGCCCCGTCGAGCTCGGCGGCGTCGAGATCCCCGACCGCGCGCTCGTGGTGCTGCTGTGGGGCTCCGCCAACCGCGACGAGGCGGTGTTCGAGCGTCCCGACGACCTCGTGCTCGACCGCGCGAGCGCTCGTCTCCATCTGGGCTTCGGGCGCGGCATCCACCACTGCGCCGGGGCGCGCTGGCGCGCTTGGAGGCTCGGGTGGTGCTGGGCGCGTTGCTCGACCGCACGACGAGCTTCGGCCTCGACGCCGGCGAGCCGCCCCGCTGGGTCGACAGCCTGTGGGTCCGCCGCCACGAGCGCCAGCCGATCGTGGTGGAGGCGGCGTGAGCCCGCGGATGGAGCCGTAGGTGTCACAAGGCTCCGGTACGTTGACGGCGACGACTTCCCCGCCCGCTCCCGTCCTTCTGGCGCGGTGGTAGTACCGGGGTAGTACCGTGAGGACAATGGCAGTGAAGAAGCTGTCGGTCGCGCTCGACTCCGACGTGGCCGATGCCGCGGCGACAGCAGCCGAACGCGACGGCCTGAGTCTCTCGGCCTGGCTCAACCGCGCCGCCGAGAGCGCGCTCGCGGTCG
>DASUUL010000209.1:0-2389 GCA_036374115.1 Acidimicrobiia bacterium
ACGACGTCACCGTCGTCGAGGCGGCGTGCTGGGCTCTGGGCGAGCTCGCGCCCGCGGGGCACGCCCGCGACGACACGGTGACGGAGCTGGCCCGCCTCGCCACCGATCACCGCGACCCGCTCGCCCGCGAAGCCGCGGTTGCCGCCCTCGGCGCCCTGGGCGATCGGCGCGGCCTACCCGCGGTGCTGGCGGCGTGTCGCGACAAGCCCGCAGTCCGGAGGCGGGCGGTGCTCGCCCTCGCTCCCTTCACCGGTCCCGAGGTGGACGCCGCCCTCGCTCGTGCCCTCACGGACCGCGACTGGCAGACCCGCCAAGCCGCCGAGGACCTGAGCCGCTGACCCGTGATGCGTGCGTTGTGCGTGATATTTGCGCACTACGCACGCATCACGCGCGCGTCACGCGCGTGGTGGGGTCGTCAGCGCTTCTGGGCCTTGTCCATGAACATGTCCTTGAGGCGGTCGAACGACTCGAGGCACCGCCCGGCGCCGAGCACCACCGTCTCGAGGGGCGTCCGATCGAGATGGATGGGGATGCCGCACTCGTTGGCGATCCGGGCGTCGAAACCGCGGAGCAGCGCGCCGCCCCCCACGAGGTGGGCGCCCTCCATCAGCAGGTCCTGGGCAAGCTCGGGCGGGGTCTCGGCGAGCGCGTTCACCACCGCCCCGAGAATGGCCCGGACGGGCTCCTCGAGCGCCTCCCGCACCTCCTCGGGGGTGAGCACCACGACCTTGCCGGCGCCGGTGGTGAGGTCGCGCCCTCGCACCTCCACCTTGTACTCGTCGGGGGTGGGGAACGCCGACCCGATGGCGAGCTTGATCTCCTCGGCCGTGCGTTCGCCGATGGCGAGGCCGTACTCGCGGCGCACGTGCGACTGGATGGCGGCATCCATGTCGAAGCCGCCCACCCGCACCGCTTCCAGCGCCACCACGCCGCCGAGCGAGATGACGGCCACCTCGGACGTGCCGCCGCCGATGTCGATGACCATGTTGCCGAGGGGCTCGTGGATCGCGAGCGAAGCGCCGATGGCGGCGGCCATGGGTTGCTCGATCAGGTACGTCTGCGCCGCCCCCGCCCGGCGGGCCGCCTCGAGCACGGCGCGCTGCTCAACGTGGGTGATCGCCGAGGGCACGCAGATGAGCACGCGCGCCCGGTAGAGCCGGGACACGCCCGCCTGCTGGAACAGCAGCCGGATCAGGCGCTGGGTGATCTCGAAATCGGTGATCGCGCCGCCGCGCAGGGGGCGCACCGCGACGATGTAGCCGGGCGTGCGTCCGATCATTCCCCAGGCCTCTTGGCCGATCGCGAGCACGTCCTGGGTCCGGGTGTTGAGCGCGATGACCGTCGGCTCGTTGACGATGATGCCCTGCCCGCGCGCGTACACGAGCGTGTTGGCGGTACCGAGGTCGATCGCGAGGTCCTTGGCCAGTGCTCTGTCCGCCTACTCGGAGCGGCCGGAGGTGCGGCCGCGGTCGTCGGAGGGGCGCGGGATCCGCACGACGTGGCGGTAGCCCGGGTCGCGCCGGTCGGTGCCGGACGGCGGGGGCTCGACGTGGGGGTGGGCCTCGGGGGCGAGGGCGCTGCGAGCCCGGGCGAAGCGGTCGATGCTGGCGTCCACCGAGCGGGGGGTGTGGGCGCGTTGGCGCCAGACCAGCACCGCGATGCCGACCGCGCTCACGACCACCGCGATGCCCAGGTACGCCACGGCGCGCCCTACGCCGGCCGTGGCGCGGACACGGGCGCCGCTTCCCCAGCGGTGCCGCGGTCGCCGCCGACGGGGCGAACGGTGTGCGCGCAGGTGGCCCAGTCGGAGCCGCCCGACCAGTGCTCGCGCTTCCAGATGGGGACGGTCTCCTTGAGGGTGTCGATGCAGAAACGCGCGACGTCGAACGCCTCGTCGCGATGGGGCGCGGATGCGGCCACGACCACGGACGTCTCGGACAGCGCCAGATCGCCCACCCGATGCAGGAGCGCCAAGCGCCCCGTCGTCGGCCAGCGGTGACGGGCCGCGGCGGCCACTTCCGCCAGCCGCTTCGTCGCCTCGCTCTCGTACGCCTCGTACGTGAGCCGGGTGACGCCGGCCCGGCCCTCCGAGTGGTCGCGCACGATGCCGCTGAAGCACACCACCGCGCCGCACTCGGGCGTCGCCGCCCAACGGTTCGCCTCGTCGACGGGAAGCACGAGCGAGGTGATTTCCACCCAATCGCGTCCGCGGGGAGGTACGAGCGACGGCACACCGTCATCGTACTGAACGAGGCCTCCGACGGCTCACGGCGGGCCGGAATCGTGCACCCCGCCGTCGTCTCGCCGCCCCGGGGAGGCGAAGCCGTTCGCGGCGACCCTCTCGGTACAGTTACGACTCGTGCCCGAGCACGACGACGATGATGCCGAC
>DASUUL010000210.1:0-5119 GCA_036374115.1 Acidimicrobiia bacterium
CGGCGGCGCCCCGCTGGGGCCGCTCGTCCGCACTATACGGGCCAGGCGTCCTTGAGCTTGCGCCAGCTCGTGCGGAGATCCTCGGGCAGGACCCGGGCCTCGGCCACGGTCGTCATGAAGTTCGTATCGCCGTTCCAGCGCGGCAGGGCGTGGAAGTGCACGTGCCCGGGAACCCCCGCGCCCGCCGCCCGGCCCACGTTGACGCCGACGTTGATGCCTCCGGGGCGGTACGCCACCTTGAGCGCGGTGGTGGCCTGCTGGGCCATGGTCATGAGCGCCGCCGCCTCGTCGGGCCGGAGGCCGTCGAGGTCGGCCTCGTGGCGACGGGGTGCGAGCATCACGTGGCCGGAGGTGTACGGATAGGCGTTCATGACCGCGAACACGAGGTCGTTGCCGGCGACGACCAGCACCTCCTCGGGGTCGGCAGCGCCGAGACCGCAGATCAGGCACTCGCGGGCCGCCGGCGCAGGCTCCGCGCTCACGCCCGCGATGTAGGCCGCGCGCCATCCCGCCCAGATGCGCTCCAGCGTCATGCGCGCTCGGCGACCTCCGCCGCCAGCCGCTCGAGGAAGTCGTCGACCCGCACTCCCCGCTCGGGCTCCTCGCTCCCCCGCCGGTTCACCCCCACCGTTCCCGCCTCGGCGTCGTCGTCGCCGACGACGAGGACGAACGGCACCTTCTGCTGCTTGGCGTTGCGCACGCGCGCGCCGAGCGTGTCGCGGCTGGCGTCGACCAGCTCTGCGCGGTAGCCCTCGGCGCCGAGCCGGTCGACCACGCGGAACGCGTACGGGTCGTGTCGGTCGGCGACCGGCAGCACCGTGACCTGCACGGGGGCGAGCCACGCCGGCAACGCGCCGGCATAGTGCTCGAGGAGGATGGCGAAGAACCGCTCGATCGACCCGAACAGCGCCCGGTGGATCACGTGCGGTCGCTTCCGTGTGTTGTCGGCGGCCACGTACTCCAGGTCGAAGCGGGGCGCGAACTGGAAGTCGACCTGGATGGTCGAGATCTGCCACCGGCGCCCGATCGCGTCGCGCACGTGCACGTCGATCTTGGGGGCGTAGAACGCACCCTCGCCCTCGGCGACCACGTACGGCAGATCGGCATCCTCGAGGGCGCGCCGCAGCGCCTCGGTGGCGACGTCCCAGTCGGCGGGATCCCCGACGTACTTGTCGGGCCGAGTGGAGAGCTCGGCCTCGAAGTCGGTGAGCCCGAACGTGCGCAGCACCCGGAGCACGAACGCGAGCAAGCTCGAGAGCTCTTCGGGGAGCTGCTCGGGCGTGCAGAAGATGTGGCTGTCGTCCTGGGTGATCCCGCGCACGCGCGTGAGGCCGAGCAGCACCCCCGACCGCTCGAACCGGTACACGGTGCCGAACTCGAACAGGCGCAGCGGCAGGTCGCGGTACGAGCGCTGCCGCGACCGGTAGATGAGCATGTGGGCCGGGCAGTTCATCGGCTTCGGGTAGTACGTCGCCCCTTCCATCTCCATGGGCGGGTACATGCCCTCGGCGTACCACTCGAGGTGCCCCGAGATCTCGAACAGGGCGGCCTTGGCGATGTGCGGTGTCCACACGAACTCGTAGCCGCCCGCCTCGTGCTCCGACCGTGAGTAGTCCTCCATCAGCTTGCGGACGAGCCCTCCCTTGGGATGGAACACCGGGAGGCCGCCGCCGATCTCGGGAGGGAACGAGAAGAGGTCGAGCTCGGTGCCGAGCTTGCGGTGGTCGCGCCGCTCCGCCTCCTCCAGCCGGTGCAGGTGCTCGTCGAGCGCCGCCTTCGACTCCCACGCGGTGCCGTAGATGCGCTGGAGCATCGGCCGGCGCTCGTCGCCTCGCCAGTACGCGCCCGCCACTTTCATGAGCTTGAACGCGCCGAGCCGCTTGGTGGACGGCACGTGTGGGCCCCGGCACAGGTCGACGAACGGGTCGGCGCCGGCGCGCGGGTTGCGGTAGATCGAGATCACGTCTCCGCCCGTGACCTCCGACTCGTCGCCGGGTTCGACCCGTTCGATGATCTCGCGCTTGAACGGCTGGTCGTCGAACACCGCGAGGGCGGCCTCGCGTTCGACCTCCTCGCGCTGGAACGGCTGATCGGCCGCCACGATCTCGCGCATGCGCGCCTCGACCCGCTCGAGGTCGTCTTCGGTGAAGTGCGCGCCGCCCGGGAGCTCGAAGTCGTAGTAGAAGCCGTCTTCGATCGCCGGGCCGATCGCGTACTTGGCGCCGGGGAAGACGTCGGTGACCGCCTGCGCCATGACGTGCGCGGTCGAATGGCGGAGCACCTCCCGGCCTTCGGGACTGTCGGGCGTGATGACGGCCAGGGTGGCGTCGTGGTCGATGGGGCGGTCGAGGTCGTACCAGTCGTCGTCGACGCGTGCCGCCAGGGCGGCCTTGGCGAGGCCCTTCCCGATCGAAGCCGCGACCTCGGCGGGGGTCACGCCCGTGTCGTACTCGCGCCGGGACCCGTCGGGCAGCGTGATCTTGATGCGGTCGGTCATCTCCGGAGCGACGATACCAGCGCGCTCCCGAGCGCCTTCCGCCGATTCGCGACTCGTCGTCGATCGCGTCGATCTCAGGCGGCGCCACCGGAATGGACCGGCCGGGTGAGGTCGAGGCCGAGCAGTGCCCCGAGCTCGCGCAGCACCACCGGCGCGCTGGCATCGGAGCCGCCCGAGAGCGTCGCGCTGGCGAGGTCGTCGACCGCCTCGAGTGCGCGGGGCGCATCGAGGTCGTCGTCGAGGGCGGCACGCGCCCGCTCCGCGAACGGACGGGGGTCGGCGCCGTCGGGTCGCTCCGCCGCCGCGAGCAGCCGGTGCAGGAGGGCGGTGCTCTCCTCGAGGTCGGTGTCGTACCACTCGAATCCGGCGCGGTAGTGGTGGCGCATCAGCGCCAGCCGGATGGCGCGCGAGTCGTACGTCTTGAGCAGATCGCTCACGAACACGAGGTTCCCGAGCGACTTCGACATCTTCTCGCCCTCGTAGCTCACCATCGCCGAGTGCATCCAGTGCCGGCAGAAGGGCTCGCCGGTGACGCTCTCGCTCTGGGCGATCTCGCACTCGTGGTGCGGGAAGATCAGGTCGGTGCCCCCGCCGTGGAGATCGAGGGTGTTCCCGAGCGCGGCCATCGACATCACCGAGCACTCGACGTGCCAGCCGGGCCGGCCGACACCGAACGGCGCGCGCCAGGCCGGTTCGTCGGCCAGCGACGGCTGCCAGAGGATGAAGTCGAGCGGGTCGCGGCGGTGCGGATCGTCGGGCTTGCCGCCCCGGGCCCTCGCCAAGTTCACCATGTGCTCGTGCGAGTAGTGCGACAGCTCGCCGAAGCGCGGAAAGGTGGACACGTCGAAGTACGCCGTGCCGTGCGTGAGGTACGCGTGGCCCGAGTCGAGCAGGCGGGCGACCATGTCGATCATGCCGTCGATCGCCTGGGTGGCACGGGGCTCGGCCACCGGAGGCCGCATCCCGAGCGCATCCATGTCGGCCTGGAAGCGGGCGAGCTCCGCGTCGGCGAGCTCGAGGTAGTTGACCCCGAGCTCGCGGGCCTTCGGGAGGATGGAGTCGTCGACGTCGGTGACGTTGCGCACCATGCGCACCTCGTGGCCGAGCTCCTCGAGCCGGCGGATGAGCAGGTCGTAGGCGAGGTACGTGGCGGCGTGCCCCAGGTGCGTGGAGTCGTAGGGCGTGATCCCGCACACGTACATCCGGACGGCCGGCGGCGGCTCGAACGGGACGAGCGCCCGCCGGGCGGTGTCGAAGAGGCGGAGGGTCACGCCCGAGGCTCCTCCGGCGTGTGGCCGTCGACGCCGAGCAGCCGCAACGCGGCCTTGCCCCGATGACGCAGGTTGATCGTCAGGAGCATCGCCGCGAACGCCTCCATGCCGACGGCGTTCACGAGCGAACCCCCGTCGAAGGCGCGGAGGTCGGGGATCCCGGCGATGAGCTCGAGCACGGTCGTGCGAGCACCGTCGTCGTCGCCGCACGCGATGACGTCGCTCTCCATCGCATGGTCGAGGTCACCGAACGCGGCTGCGGGAACGAGGTGGAACGCGGCGACGACCCGAACTTCGGGCACCGCCGCCTGAACGGCCATCGACACCGACCCCTCCTCGGGCAGGATGGCGTGGAACTCGCGGCCCTTCTTCTCGAGGCCGTTGGCCATCGCGATGACGACCTTGCCCGCGAGCGCGTCGGCATGCGTTCGTGCCGTGTCGACTGCGCCTTCCCACGGCACGGCGAGCACGACGAGCTCGCCACCGGCGGCGGCGTCGGCGTTGGAACCGGGCTTGAGCCCGTCGACTCGCCCGCCCCAGCGTTCCCGCAGCTCGGCCACCGCCGCCTCGGACCGGGCCGGATCGCGTGAGCCGGCGATCACCTCGTGACCGACGCTTGCGAGCCTCGCCGCCAACCCCTTCCCCGCAGGGCCCGTGGCCCCGATCACCCCGATCTTCATCGGAAGAGCTTGGCACGGCTCCGGGCCGGGCCGGCCACTGCGGACATAGAGTCGTTGCATGAAGTTCGGGATCATCTTCGCCAACGCCGGACCGCTCGGTGAGCCCGGCCTCACCACCGGGCTGGCCCGGCTCGCCGAGGAGCGCGGCTTCGAGTCGCTCTGGACCGTCGAGCACACGGTGATCCCGGGCGGCTACGCGTCGCAGTACCCCTACGACGACAGCGGGAAGATGCCGGGCGGCGACGCGGTCCCGATCACCGACCCGCTGATCTGGATGACGTGGGTGGCGGCGGTCACCACCCGGCTGCGGGTCGCGACCGGGATCCTCATCCTCCCCCAGCGGAACCCGCTCGTCCTCGCCAAGGAGCTCGCCACCCTCGACGTGCTCTCGAACGGCCGGGTGGAGCTCGGCATCGGCGTCGGCTGGCTCCGCGAGGAGTTCGAGGCGCTCGGCGTGCCGTTCGAGGAGCGGGGCGCGCGCACCGACGAGTACGTCGCCGCCCTGCGGTGCCTGTGGTCCCCGGGGCCGAGCACGTTCGAGGGACGCTTCGCGTCGTTCTCCGACTGCAACAGCTACCCGAAACCGGTGCAGGAGAACGGCATTCCGATCGTCGTGGGCGGGCACAGCCCGGCGGCGGCGCGGCGGGCCGGCCGTCTCGGCGACGGCTTCT
>DASUUL010000211.1:0-5960 GCA_036374115.1 Acidimicrobiia bacterium
GTCGTGCGCGAACGCGTGCTCGCCATGCGGGCGTTGTGGGAACGCGACGAAGCCGCCTTCGCCGGCGCGTACGTGAAGATCGAGCCGAGCTGGGCGTGGCCCAAGCCGGTCCAGGCCCGGCTGCCGGTGCTCATCGGCGGCGGGGGCGGACCGAGCCTCTTCGAGCACATCGCCGAGTACGCCGACGGGTGGATCCCGATCGGCGGCGCCGGCCTCACGAGGATGCTCCCGCAGCTGCACGAGCAGACGCGCGCGGCGGGCCGCGATCCCGGTGACCTCACGGTCGTCCCGTTCGGGACGATCCCCGACCCCGGCAAGCTGCGGCACTACGCGTCGCTCGGGATCGAGGAGGTCGTGGTACGGCTGCCGTCGGCGCCCGCCGCGGCGGTCCTGCGGAAGCTCGACGAGTACGCGCCACTCGTGGCGGAGGTCGCCGGCCTCGCCGCCTCCCGGCCGAGCGCGTGAGCGTGCCGCCGGGGCTGCTCACGTCGCCGTTGCGCATCGGCTCGGCGACCGTCCGCAACCGCGTCTACCGGGCGCCGGTGCTCGAGGGTGCGGGGTCCGGGCCCGACGCCCCCGCGATCTACGCCAAGACGTTCGTCCCCAACGCCGATCACGGGGTGGGGCTCATCGTCCAGGGCAGCGCCTGCCTCTACGAGGAGGGCCGCACGTCACCGGGCATGACGCTCGTGCACACGCGCGAGCGCATGCTCGCCCTGCGCGAGATGGTGGACGCGGTGCATCGAGCGGGCGCGGCCATCTTCCTCCAGATCGGCCACGGCGGGATCTACGCCATGGAGGGATGGCACGAGCCCTACGCCCGTCAGCGCAACGGGCCGTTGCTGGCGGCGTCGCCGTTGCCGCGCTTGTTGCGGCCGAGCTTCCGCGGCGTACCCGTCCACGTGATGGCGACCGACGAGGTGTACGCGCTCGCCGGCCGCTACGGCGACGCCGCCGCGTGGGCACGGGAGACCGGCTACGACGGTATCCAGCTGGGATCGGCGAACGCCAAGCTGCTCGACCAGTTCCTGTCGCCCTTCTACAACCGTCGCACCGACGAGTTCGGCGGGTCGGCCGAGGCACGGGCGCACGTCCTGCGCGTCATCCGGGAGCGCGTGGCCGAGCGCGCCGGCGCCGACTACCCGTGCACGGTGAAGGTGCCGGCCGAGCAGGCGCCGCCACTGGCCCGCCACGTCACGTTCGACGAGGCCGTCCGCACCTGCGAGCTCGTCGCCGAATGGGGTTACGACGCCGTCACGCCGGTCGAGGTATCGGTGTTCCCCGACACCACGCTGAGCCGGGGAGGAGTGCCGTCGTCGCTGTGGCGCAACCCGTCGATGCAGGCCCGGTTGCGGTCGGCGGCGCCGTCACGGCGGCGGCGGGCGACGTTGATCGCGGGCTCGTGGCTGGGCGGGCGCCGGGCGCCGTTCGAGCCGGTCTGGAACCGCCGGCTCTTCGCGACGGCGAAGCGGCGGGTGTCGATCCCGGTCTTCGCGGTGGGTGGGATCCGCACCGCCGCCGAGGCGCGCCAGATCGTCGCCGCCGGCGACGCCGACATGGTGGGCTTCGGCCGGCCGTTCTACGCCCAGGACGACCTCGCCGCCCACATCCTCGAGGGCGCCGGCGGTCACGCCCTCTGCCAGAGCTCGAACCTGTGCGTGCCCGCCCAGCTCCTCGGCATGAAGGGGGCCTGCTACAACCCGGAGGTCAAGAAGATGAAGGCGCGGGCGCGATGAACGCACCGGCGCGATGAAGGCACCGGCGCGATGAAGGCGCGGGAGCCCGCCATCGACGAGCTCGTCGTGGGCGACACCCCCGAGGCCTGGCGGGCCGCCGGCTTCACGATCGACGACGACGGGGTGGCCCGCGTGGGCACGGTGCGGATCCGGCTCGCCGGGCGCGAGGGCGGGAGCCGCATCCGGTCGTGGTCGCTGCGCGGTGCGGGCGGCGGCGGCGAAGCCGTCGACGGGCTCGTCACCGCGGTGGGTACCGCGGGCCCGGCGGCACCGGCCGAGCACGCCAACGGCGCCACCGTGATCGACCATCTGGTCGTCATGACCGGCGACTGCGATCGCACCGTGGCGGCGTTGCGCGCCCGCGGGCTCGAGCCCCGCCGGGAACGCCGCGACGTCACGAACTACGGCGAGCCGATGCGCCAGGTGTTCTTCCGGGCGGGTGAGGTGATCGTCGAGGTGGTGGGCCCGAACGACGGCGCCACCGACGAGCCCGCCCGCTTCTTCGGGCTCGCGTTCACCGTCGCCGACCTCGGCGCCACCGCCGCGTTCTTCGGCGAGCGTCTCGGCGATCCCAAGGAGGCGGTCCAGCCGGGACGGCAGATCGCGATGCTGCGCCACAAGCAGTTCGACCTGTCGGTGGCCATGGTGTTCATGAGCCCCGGGGCCGGCGCGATCCGCTAGCGCGACGGGCCTAGGGCCGCCGGGGCCGGTTGGTCCAGCCGCCTTCCTCGCGCCGGAACCAACCGCCGGCGGCGAGGCTCCCCCCGTCGGCGTGCACGGTGGTCCCCGTGACGAAGGTGGAGAGGTCGGACGCGAGGAACACGGCCACGCCCGCGAGGTCGTCGGGCGTGCCGAAGCGCCCGACCGGCACCCACGTCGGGACCAGGTGCCGGTCCGCGTCGGAGACCCACTGGTCGTAGGGCACCTGGAGCGACTGCGTGAGGTCGGGGGCGATGGCGTTCACGCGGATGCCGTCGTTGCCGAGCTCGAGGGCGAGGCTCTTGGTGAACTGGGTGACCGCGCCCTTGAACGCGCCGTACACCGCGTGCCGGGGAATACCGCGGAACGCCTCGACGGTCGAGACGTTGATGATGCTGCCGCTCCGCTGCTCGAGCAGGGTCGGCACGAAGGCGCGGGTGCACAGGAAGATGTGCTCGAGGTTGGTGCGGTACAGCTCCCGCCACTGCTCTGGAGTGGTGTCCACGAAGTCGGAGCCCCCGCGGACGACGTAGTGGCCGACGTTGTTGACGAGCACGTCGACCCGCCCGAAGCTCGTGAGCGTCGTGTCGGCCAGGCGCGCCACCTGGTCGGGCTCGCGCACGTCGACCACGCACGCGACGGCGTCGCCGTCCCGCTCGCGGATCGCGGCCTCGGTCTCGGCGGCGCGTCCATCGTCGATCTCGGCGACCACCACGCGAGCGCCGTACGCCGCGAACGCCTCGGCGATCCCCCGCCCGATCCCGCCTCCGCCACCGGTGACCACCGCGACCTTGCCCGTGAGCAACGCCGCCCCCGGCTCGAGCGTCATCCGCCGCTCTCGATGCGTACCGCGTGCGCAATAGTTGCGCACAACGCACGCATCGATCGGCGGGTCACAGGCGCTCGAGGATGGTGACGTTGGCCTGGCCGCCGCCCTCGCACATGGTCTGGAGGCCGTAGCGGCCGCGGGTGCGCTCGAGCTCGTTGAGCAGGGTGGTCATGAGCCGGGCGCCAGTGGCGCCGAGCGGGTGGCCGAGGGCGATGGCGCCGCCGTTCACGTTCACCTTGGCCAGGTCGGCCCCGGTCTCCCGCTGCCAGGCCAGGACCACCGACGCGAACGCCTCGTTGATCTCGACGAGGTCGATGTCGTCGAGCGTCATCCCGGCGCGTTCGAGCGCGTACGCGGTGGCCGGGATGGGCGCGGTGAGCATGAAGATCGGGTCGGCACCGCGCACGCTGAGGTGGTGGATCCGCGCCCGCGGCGTGAGCCCGTGCTCCTGCAGCGCTCGCTCCGACACGACCAGCATCGCCGCCGCCGCATCCGAGATCTGGCTCGACACCGCCGCGGTCAGCCGGCCGCCCTCCACGAGCGTCGGGAGCGTCGCCATCCGCTCGAGCGACGTGTCGCGGCGCGGTCCCTCGTCGACGGCGACGTCGCCGTACGGCACGATCTCCCGCTCGAACCGCCCCTCGTCGATCGCCCGGGCGGCGCGCCGGTGGCTCTCGAGCGCGAAGCGCTCCATCTCGTCGCGGGAGACGTCCCACTTCTCCGCGATCATCTCGGCACCCCGGAACTGCGACACCTCCTGGTCGCCGTAACGGGCGCGCCACCCCTCGGAGCCCGAGAACGGGTCGCTGAACCCGAACGGCTCGGCAGCCGTGAGAGCCGCCGCGATCGGGATCATGCTCATGTTCTGCACGCCCCCGGCGACGACGACGTCGGTGGTGCCGCTCATGACCGCCTGGGCGGCGAAGTGCACGGCCTGTTGCGACGACCCGCACTGGCGGTCGACGGTCGTGCCGGGCACCTCGTCGGGCAGACCGGCCGCCAGCCAGCAGGTACGGGCGATGTCGCCGGCCTGGGGCCCGAGGGCGTCGACGCACCCGAAGACGACGTCCTCGACGACCCCCGGGTCGACGCCGGTGCGCTCGACCAGCGCGGTGATCACGTGCGCACCGAGGTCGGCGGGGTGGGCGGTGCTCAAGCCTCCGCCCCGCTTCCCCACGGGCGTGCGGACGCCGTCGACGATGTAGGCCTCAGGCATCGGGCATCACGGCTCCCCCCCAATGTGGCTTCGGATGCTCACAGGATCGCGCGTCCCACGCGGTCGCGGTGCCAGGCGGCATCGCCCCACGACGACGCCAGCGCCCACGTGCGCTTCATCCACAGATGCAGGTCGTGCTCGTAGCTGTAACCGATGGCGCCGTGCACCTGGAGGGCGTGACGGGCGGCGAGCTGCGCCGCGTCCGATGCGTACGCCTTCGCCATCGACACATGCACGGAGCCCTGCGGGTCGGCGTGGGTGAGCGAGTACGCCGCGCGGTAGACGACCGGCCGTGCGAACTCGAGCGCCAGGCGCACGTCGGCGAGCTTGTGCTTGATCGCCTGGAAGCTGCCGATCGGCACCCCGAACTGGTGGCGGGCCTTGGCGTACTCGACGGTCGTGTCGAGCATCGCCTGCGCGAGGCCGAGAAGCTGCGCGGCGGTGCCGAGCGCGCCGCGCTCGAACCACCCGCCGCTGCCGATCGAGAAGGGCCCGCGCCCGACCGCGAACAACCGCCGGGCGCCGTCGACGGACTCGCGCCGCACCGGATCGATCGCAGCCCGTTCGACCAGCTCGCCGTCGAGCAACAGCACGTCCGCGGTGTCGGCGTACGGGACCAGGTGGGAGCCGGGCAGTCCGGTGGTGACGGTGAGGGCGCCCGCGGCCGCCGCACCCGCGTCGCCGAGCTCGGGAAGGGCGACTGCGGCGTGCTCGACCACCGGCTCCGGCAGCGCGGCTCGTCCCGTCTCCTCCAACAGGAGGACGAGGTCGAGGAAGGTGCCGCCGAGGCCGCCCTCGGCCGCGGGCGCGAGCACGCCGAGCACACCCATCGCGCCGAGCTGCCCCCACAGGCCGGAGCGCCCCGAGGTGTTCGTCCACGCCTCCCGCACGAGGGCGGGCGGGCACTCCTTCTCGAGGAAGTCGCGCACCGCGTCGCGCAGCTCGAGCTGGTCGTCGGTGAACGCGAACCGCATGGTCGTCCGCTCGCCTACTTGCGCGGCAGCCCGAGCACGCGCTCGGCGACCACGTTGCGCTGGATCTCGTTCGTCCCCGCGTAGATCGGTCCCGACAGCGCGAACTGGTAGCCCTTCGTCCACGGCCCCTCGAGCTCGGCGTCGCCGCCGAGGAGACGGAGGGCGGCGTCGTGGAGGCGCACGTCGAGCTCCGACCAGAACAGCTTCGTGAGGCTCGACTCCGCGCCCGGGCGGGCGCCCTCGCTCAGGCCCGTGACCGTCTGGAGGGTCTGGAGGCGATAGGCCTCGGCGTCCATCCACCCCTGCACGACGTCGTCGCGCAGGCGGGGATCGTGGGCGGCGGCGCCGCAGTCGGCGTACAGGTCGACGAGTCGGTCGGCGGTGGCGGTGAAGCGGCCCGGGCTCCGCAGCGTGAGGCCGCGCTCCGCGCCGGTGGTGGCCATCGCCACGCCCCACCCCTGGTCGACGTCGCCGAGCACGTCCGCGTCGGGGACGAACACGTCCTC
>DASUUL010000212.1:0-4895 GCA_036374115.1 Acidimicrobiia bacterium
ACCGGCTCGGCGGCCGGCCGCGGCCGTGGTGGTGGTGGTGGCGGTGGTGGTGGTGGTGGCGGTGGTGGTGGTGGTGGTGGCGGCGGTGGTGGTGGCTCGGGGTCGGGCTCGGGTTCGGGTTCGGGCTCGGGCGCGGGTTCGGGTTCCGGTTCCGGTTCCGGTTCGGGTTCGGGTTCGGGTTCCGGCTCGGGCTCGGGCTCGGCCGGCTCGGGTTCGGGCTCGGGCTCGGGCTCGGCAAGCTCGGCCACTTCGACTTCTTCGGCCTCCCAGGCGTCCTCGTCGGCCCAGACGTCCCCCTCCCGGTCGTCGTCGTGCCCGGGTCCCGATGCGATCGCGACCGGCTCCGGCAGGACGTCCTTGCGGCGGCGCGGGCGGCTCCCGGCCACGACGACGAGCACGATCCCGCCGGCGATCACCAGATCACCGGGGGCAAGGGCCTCGTCGACCGGGTTGTCGGGCAGTGCGATCGTCTGGCCGAGGAACGGGAGGAGGTCGTCGTCGCTCTCGGGCCGTTCCACCGCGGTTCGTTCCACGGGACGTTCCACCTCGCGGCCCGACGCCGTCTCCACCTCGCGGTCTCGCGTCGGCATCCCCTCGTTGAGCCCGATGACGGCCGCGTTCATGAGCACGCCGATCGTCACGACCACCATGCCCCAGACGCGCAGGTTCAAGAAGCAGAAGGCGAGGATCAGCGCGTACGAGAGCATCAGCAGGCCGAAGCCGACGTCGTCGACGCGGTTCTCGGGAAGGTCCCCCAACCACAGGGCAACCTGGACGCCGAGGCCGAGCACGAGGAGCCAGAGCGACTGGATGGGGAGGCGGAACAGGCTCGTGACGCTGCCGCCGGTCAGGAGCGCCGCCAGTACGGCGATGCCGAAGGCAACCGCCAGCCAGTACACGCCGGAGACTCTACGATGCGACGCGTGCGCGACGTGGGGTACGAGGTCGACGGTCACGTAGCGCGGGTGACGATCGATCGACCCGAGCGCCGCAATGCGATGTCGTTCGACGTCATGGACGGGCTGCGCGAGAGCGCAGCCCGGGCGCGCGCGGACGATGCCGTCCGTGCCGTCGTGCTCACCGGCGCGGGCGACCAGGCGTTCTGTGCCGGCGCCGACCTCGGAGGCATCGCCGACTCGGGAGCCGCCGCCGCGCACGACAGCCGCGGTCTGCTCGCCGACCTCTTCCGCGACCTCTGGACCCTCGGCAAGCCGACGATCGCCCGGGTGCGCGGCTACGCGCTGGCGGGAGGGTTCGGGCTCGCCCTCGCCTGCGACTTCGTGATCGCGTCCGACGACGCCCAGTTCGGGACGCCCGAGATCAACGTCGGGCTCTGGCCCTACATGATCACGGTGCCGCTCCTGCGGAGCATGCCTCCGAAGAAGGTGCTCGAGCTCATGGCGACCGGCCGACGCGTCGACGCCGCCGAAGCCGAGCGCATCGGCTTCGTGAACCGCGTGGTCCCGGCCGCCGAGCTCGATACCGCCGTCGACGCCCTCGCCACCGACCTGGCGGCGAAGTCGCCGCTCATCATGCGGTGGGGTCGCGACGCCTTCTACCGCGTCCTCGACATGGACCCCGACCACGCCCTCGCGTACCTCCAGAGCATGCTCACGGTCACCTCGGCATCGGAGGACACCGCCGAGGGGATCGCCGCCTTCACCGAGAAGCGCGCTCCGGAATGGAAGGGGCGCTGACCGTGGACGTGCCCGAGACGCGCTACGCGCAGAGCGGCGAGCTCTCCATCGCGTACCAGGTGTTCGGCGAGGGCCCGATGGACCTCGTCTTCGTGCCCGGCTTCATCTCGCACGGTGATCTGTCGTGGGAGACCGACATCTTCCGCGGCGCGTACAACCGGTTCGCGAGCTTCGCCCGCGTCATCACCTTCGACAAGCGCGGCACCGGCCTGTCGGACCGCACCCTCGGGTTCGGTACGGCCGAGGATCGGATGGACGACATCCGCGCGGTCATGGACGCCGCCGGCTCCGAACGCGCCGCGCTCGTCGGAATCTCGGAAGGCGGCCCCTTGGCCGTGCTCTTCGCGGCCACGTACCCGGAGCGCACCACTGCACTGGTGCTCTGGGGGACCTTCGCCCGGGTGCTCCGGGACGACGACTACCCGATCGGCATCACTCCCGACGTCGTCGACTGGTTGCTCGACGAGCTGAAGGCACGGTGGGGTACCGGGAGCGCCCTCAGGCTCTTCATTTCTCGTCTCCCCCGAGACACCGCGGCCGCTGACCTCGTCGCGCGCTACGAGCGGGCCGCGACGACGCCGACGATGGCGCAGGAGATCATCCGGCGCAACGTCCAGATCGACGTGCGCAGCGCCCTCCCGGCGGTGTCGGCGCCGACCCTGGTGGTCCACCGCAGGGGAGACCGCGTTGCCCCCCTCGAGTGCGGCCGGTACCTCGCCGACCACATCGCCGGGGCGAGGTTCGCCGAGCTCCCCGGCGACTGGCACCTCAACGGGAGCCCGGGCGGCGAGGAGGACGCCCTCGACGTCGTCGAGGAGTTCCTCACCGGGACGCGGCCGGACCACGAGCCCGAGCCCGACCGCGTCCTCAAGACCGTCCTCTTCACCGACATCGTCGGTTCGACGGAGCGGGCGGCCGCGCTCGGCGACCGGCGCTGGCGGACGCTGCTCGACTCCCATGACGCTGCCATCCGCCGGGTGCTCGACCGCTACCGCGGGACGGAGGTGAAGACCACCGGCGACGGCTTCCTCGCCGCCTTCGACGGGCCCGGGCGCGCCGTGCGCTGCGCCCAGGCGATCGCCGCCGACGCTCGCAGGTTGGACGTCGACGTCCGAGCCGGGCTGCACACGGGGGAGTGCGAGATGCGCGGCGACGACCTCGCCGGCATCGCCGTGCACATCGGCTCGCGCGTCGCCGCCCTCGCGGGACCGGGTGAGGTGCTCGTCACGAGCACCGTGCGCGACCTGGTCTCCGGCTCCGGCATCGAGTTCGCCGATCGCGGCCGCCACGAGCTCAAGGGCGTCCCGGGCGACTGGCAGATCCTCGCCGTGGAGGCATCGGAGTCGTGACCGCAACGGGAGGCGGCGACGTCCACGAGTGGGGCCCGCTGATCGGCGAGCTCGAGGAGCGGCGCGGCCGCGCCCTCGCCATGGGTGGCCCCGAACGGGTCGAGCGCCAGCACTCCCTCGGCAAGCTCACCGTGCGCGAGCGCCTCGACATCCTCATCGACGCGGGCACGTGGGTGGAGTACGGCCTGCTCGCCGACCACATGGACGCCGGGCTCGGCGACCGCTACCTGGCTGCCGACGGCGCCGTCACGGGTGTCGGCGAGATCGACGGCCGGCGCGTCGCGGTCGGCGCCTACGACTTCACGGTGATGGCCGGGTCGATGGGACAGGTCGGCGAGCACAAGATGGCGAGGATGCGCGAGCTGGCGGTGCGCCAGCGCATCCCGTTCGTGTGGCTGCTCGACTCGGCCGGCGCCCGCATCCAGGCCACGAGCGGGTCCACCTTCGCGGGTGCGGGCGCACTGTTCCGCGAGCAGGTGGCGATGAGCGGAGTCGTCCCGATGGTGGCGGCGATGCTCGGCCACTGCGCCGCCGGCACCGCCTACATCCCTGCACTGGCCGACTTCGTCCCGATGGTGAAGGGCTCGTCGTCGATGGCGCTCGGGGGGCGTCACCTGGTGAAGGCGGCGGTGGGTGAGGACGTCACCGAGGAGGAGATGGGCGGCTCGGCCGTCCACACGAAGGTGTCGGGGGTCGCCGACCTCGAGGTTGCCGACGACCGCGAGTGCCTCGAGATCGTCCGTAAGTACCTCTCCTTCTTCCCGTCGCACAACCGCGAGGCGCCGCCCGTGGTCGCCGCCGGCGATCCGGTCGACCGCCGGGTCGACGAGCTCTACGGGATCGTGCCGACCGCACCCCGGCGCGCGTACGACATGCGCAAGGTGGTGCACGCCGTCGTCGACGACGGCGACGTGCTGTGGATGAAACCCGAATGGGCCAAGAACGTGCTCACAGGCCTGGCGCGCCTCGGGGGTCGACCCGTCGGGCTGGTGGCGAGCCAGCCGATGGTGCTCGGCGGCGCCCTCGACGTGAACTCGGCCGACAAGGTGGCGCGCTTCGTCTGGCTCTGCGACGCCTTCGGCATCCCGCTCGTCTTCCTCCACGACGTGCCCGGGTTCATCGTGGGATCGGCGGTCGAGAAGCAGGGCATCATCCGCCACGGCGCCAAGATGCTGTTCGCGGTGTCGGAGGCGACTGTGCCGAAGATCAGCGTCGTCATGCGCAAGAGCTACGGCGCCGGCTACTTCGTGATGAACGGCACCGCGTACGAAGCCGACTACATCGTCGCCTGGCCGACGGCCGAGATCGCGGTGATGGGCCCCGACGGCGCCGTCAACATCATCCACCGCAAGACGATCGAGGGCGTGCCCGAGGAGGAGCGCACCCAGAAGCGTCTCGAGCTCGCCGAGGAGATCCGCCGGAACATCGACCCCTACATCGCGGCGGGCCACGCCCAGCTCGACGAGGTCATCGATCCCGCCGAGACCCGCCACGCGATCTGGCGCGGCCTGCAGCTGTCCCGTGACAAGCAGGTCGACCGCCCCTGGCGCAAGCACGGCGTCCTCCCCGTCTGACTCGCCCCTCCCTTCGCCCGCCCTTTGCCGTCTGCGGGGTGGGGGCGGCGAACCGCATAGGCTGCCGCACTCGTATGGCTGAGATTCGTGCGGAGATCACGGCGAACGTGTGGCAGGTGGTCGTCGACGAGGGTCAGATGGTGGCCGAGGGTGACGAGATCGTGATCCTGGAGTCGATGAAGATGGAGATCCCGGTCGTCACCGAGACGCCCGGTGTGGTGCGCGAGCTGCACGTGGCTCCCGAGGACGTCGTGCAGGAAGGCGACCTCATCGCC
>DASUUL010000213.1:0-10375 GCA_036374115.1 Acidimicrobiia bacterium
CAGCACCCGGTCGCGCTCGGTGAGGCCGATCGCGTTCGCGGAGTTCACGCCGACCGAGTGCAGGAACGTCGAGCGGTGCGAGTAGACGACACCCTTCGGGTTGCCGGTGGTGCCGCTCGTGTAGCACATGGCCGCGGCCGCCCGTTCGTCGAGGTCGGGCCAGGCGAACCCGCCGTCCTCGGCCACGAGGAGGTCGTGGTAACGCACGACGTCGGCACCGGCGCCCGCGCCGGCCGCCTCGAGCGCGGATGCATCACCGTCACCGACGACCAGGTAGCGCTCGACGGTCTTGAGCTCGGGCGCGACCCGGGCCAGCAGCGGCACGAGCGTGTCGTCGACGACCACGATGCGGTCCTCGGCATGGTTCACGACGTACGTGAGCTGCTCGGGGAACAGCCGGATGTTGAGCGTGTGGAGCACCGCACCCATCGCCGGCACGGCGAGGTACGCCTCGAGGTGCTCCTGGTTGTTCCAGCAGAAGGTGCCGACGCGATCGCCGCGCTCGATACCGAGGCGGGTCAGCGCAGCGGCGAGGCGCTCGGCGCGTTCGACGACCTCGGCGTACGACGCCCGCCGGCAGCCGTCACCGGTGTAGGTGACGACCTCGCTGTCGGCGTACACGGCCCGGCCGTGGCGCATGATCATGCCGATCGTGAGCGGGAAGTCCTGCATCGTGCTCTCGACCATCCCGGTAGCCCCCTCGCCGGTCGTGGTTCCGTCAGATACCGAGGATCACACCCGCCAGCATGCCCAGCACGAACAGCCCACCCGCCCGGCGTGTGTGCACGAACGCCATCGCCGCGTACCACAGTGGCCAGATCGGAAAACCCGCCGGCGGCTCGTCGGGCTTCGGGCGCGAGAACACGCCCCATACCGGAACGAGCTTGGGCACGGCGAGCACGCACACCAGCGACAGGATCGGCAGGGTGCCGAGCGCGACGAGCACGCCGACCAACGGGTAGAAGAGGGCCATCATCGCCTGCGTGGCGACGCGGGCGAGCGGCGCACCGAGGATCACCGGCAGCGTGTGCGTGCCGGCGGCTTCGTCCCACGGGAGCTTGTCGATGTGCTTGCCCATGAGCACGGTGGTGCACAGGAGCGCGTACGGCACCGACGCCAGCACGATCTCCCAGGAAATGCTGCCGACGGCGGCGTAGTACGTGCCCCCGACCATCAGCGGGCCCCACACGACGAGCACGGTGGGTTCGCCGAGGCCGTGCTTCTTGAGGCGCAACGGCGGCGCCGTGTACGCGACGGACAACACGAATCCGCCGAGTGCGAACGCGACCACCGGTGCGCCCCGTGACACGAACAGCGCGATCAGGATCACGAGGTCGGCGACGTTGACGACCAGCGCGGCCGCGAGCAGCCCCCTGCGGCTGATCATCCCCGACAGCACCGGATGTGGCGCGTACAGGGCGCGCGGGTAGTCGTCGGAGTCGGCGCCGACCTCGAGGTCGAACAGGTCGTTCATCAGGTTGTTGGCGACGTGGGCGAGCACCAGGCCGGTCGCCGCCAACACGAAGAGCCCCACCGACACGTCGTCGGCGTTCCACCACGCCAGGAGGCCGGCGACCGCGGCCGCCGTGACGGTCATCGGCAGCACCGAAGCGCGCGTCAGCACCAGCCAGCGCGAGACGGGGTCGAGGCGCCCGGCGGGGGGGTTGGTGGTGCGCAGCACGTGCAGCCAATTGCGCACCAGGCCGGACCTGGGTACCGGCGGCGGTGCGACCGGCTCGGGCGCGGCCACGTCGGTCACGACCGCAGGCTATCCGCCGTGTGGTCGAGGGCGCTCTGGGGCTATGAGAGGATTCCCGGCGAAATCGTCCGATTCGATACAGGAGACCAACGATGGCGGACAACGACGACACGACGCCGGGGAACGACCCCGACGCCACCCAGCCGGGCGACGCGCCCACCGAGGCAACGCCGCCGGCGACCGAGCCGACGCCCGCCACCCGAGCGGGGGCCGGCGAGGCGGAGACACAAGCGGCGTCCGTCCCGCCGTCGAGCCCACCGCCGGTCCCGAAGTCGGGTACGCCCGGCGCGACCGCGCCCGCGCCCAGGAAGACCGGGGGCGGCGGGGGCGGCATTCCGACCCCGCTGTTCGTCGTGGTCGCCATCGTGGCGGTGGCGGCGCTCGCGTTCGGGATCTTCAGCTTCCTCGGCAAGAACAGCGAGGCCGACAAGAAGCAGGACGCACAGGACGAGCTCGCGTCGGCCGAGCGCGAGCTCAACGCCACCAACGACGAGATCGACGCCGCCAACGAGGAGATCGCCGACCTCGAGGCGCAGAACGCGCAGCTCTCCGAGGATCTCGGGCTCAGCGAGGACTTCGCGGCTGCGCTCGACGAGGTCCTGACGACCGGCGTCACCGCGGCCGATTCGCTGTACGACTGCGCCGTGACCGCGTACGAGTTCGTCCTCAACTTCGTCAACACGCAGAATCCCGACCTCGGGCAGGCACAAGCCGTCGACGACCGCTGCGTGAGCGCGGAGGACAACTACAACGCGTTCAACGCCGCATTGAACGAGCTCGCGGGCAGCTGACGGCTTCCCTCGCGAAGCGAGCAACGGCGGCTGGCCCCCTACGGGGTCAGCCGCCGTAGTTCATGCGGGTGTCTTCCATCCGGAGGACGGGCGTCTCCTCGTCCTTCTGGAAGCCGCTGTCGACCACCTCGCCGATGAAGAGCGTGTGGCTGCCGGTCTCGACCGACTGGCGCACTTCGCAGTCGAGGTAGGCGACCGCCTGGTCGAGGATCGGGGCCCCGCTCACCCCGTCGTGGAACGGGAAGCCGTTGAGGGTCTTGGCCTCGAGGTCGACGTCGACCGGCTTGGTGAACTTCCGCACGATCGCACGGTCCTCGCGATCGAGGATGTTTAGGCTGAACACCCCGGCCTCGACGATCAGCTCGTGGGTGAACGCCGGCTTCTCCACCCCGATGCCGACGAGCTTGGGGTCGGACGCCAGCTGCGTCGCCCAGTTGAGCGTCATCCCGTTGCGCCGCTCGCCGACACCGCTCCCGACCACGTACAGCCCCGACGGCATCGTCCACAGCACCCGCCGGCGGAGCTTGTCGTACTCCTCGGGGTCGGCGCCGTCGGGGAAGGGTCCGACGGGCCCGCTCTGGACCGGCATCGCCGCCGAGGCTAGTGGGGTCAGCCGCCCACCCCCGAGAGGGCGCGGTCGTGATCGTCGCCCACCCCCTGAGTACGCTTCACGCTCACCCACCCACGAGGCCAGGTGATCGCATGCCCGACCATGCCGCGAGCTACCGGGAGTTCCGCCACCGGGTCCGGGGGCTCGTCGCCGGCCTCGACGACGACCAGCTCGAGATGATCGCGCCTGCCACACCCGAGTGGCGGGTGCGCGACGTCGTCGCGCACCTCGCCGGGGTCCCCGCCGACATCCTCGCCGGCAACCTGGACGGCGTCACCACCGACGCCTGGACGGCCAGACAGGTCGACGATCGCCGCGACTGGCCCTTCGAGGAGGTGCTCCGCCAGTGGGAGGAGTCGGGCGCCGCCGTCGAGCCGCTGGTTCCGGCCTTCCCGGAGGCCGCGGCGCGACAGATGCTCGCCGACGCCGCCACGCACGAGCAGGACATCCGGGGCGCGCTCGGAACGCCGGGCGCGCGCGACGCCGACGCCCTCGAGGTGGGATTCGTGTTCATGACCGGCGGGGTGAGCGCGCCGTTGCGCTTCGAGACCGACGCCGGGACCTTCCCCGCCGGGCCGAAGGGCGAGCCGGTCGCCACCGTGCGCGCCGACCGCTTCGAGCTCTTCCGGGCTATGAGCGGCCGGCGCAGCCACGACCAGATCCGCGCCTTCGACTGGGACGGCGAGCCGCAACCGGAGGCGGTCGTCGTCAGGCCGGTCTTCACTGCACGCGCCGACGCGCTCGTGGAGTAACGGCTCAGTTCCGCGACGGGAGCGCCCCGTCGGACCCGGCGGCGTCGAGGATCGCCCGGGCGTCGTCGAGGTCGTCCTCGAACACGCACACCCGGAAGCCGTCGACGAGCGCGAAATGGGGCGCCCACCCCTCGGCGTCGCCGAACTTGCCCATCGCCTGGATCCCGCTGTCGTGCAGCAGGTCGAGCGCCGCCCCCGCTTCGAAGCGGCTCGGGTAGTTCGCGACCTCGACGATCCGGCCCCCCGGGCGGGGTGAGCGAGGCGTCGAACCCATGGGCACGACGGTACCGTGACGACGCCGTGGACCTGTCCCGCTCGTTCGCACCGCTGCGCCACCGCCCGTTCGCACTCCTGTGGGCGGGGGCGTTCCTGTCGAACATCGGCACGTGGATGGAGACCGTCGCCGTCGGTGTTCTCGTCACCACCGAGACCGGTCAGGCGGGCTGGGCGGGGCTCGTGGCCGCGGCGGGGTTCGTGCCCAGCGGGCTGCTGGCGCCGGTCGGCGGCGCGCTCGCCGACCGCATCCCGCGCCGCACGCTGCTGCTGGTCACGACCACGGTGCAGACCGCCCTCGCCGCTCTGCTCACGCTGCTCACGGCGGCGGGTACGCCTCACCCCGGCGTGGTCACCCTCATCGTCCTTGCGACCGGGTGCGCGCTCGCGCTCGGCTTCCCGGCGTACCAGGCGCTCTTGCCCGACCTCGTTCCCCGCGACGACCTGCCGGGGGCCGTGGCCCTGTCGTCCGCCCAGTGGAACCTCGGCCGGGTGATCGGCCCCGCGCTGGCCGGGGTGGTGATCCGGTTCGGGGGCTACGAGTGGGCGTTCGGGGTCAACACCGCCAGCTTCTTCGCCGTCATCGCGGTTCTGGTGATCCTGCGGTTGCCGCGACCGGCGCCCGCTACGGACGCGTCGATCGTCGCCGCCATCGTCACCGGCGCTCGCTTCGTTCGCGCCGACCCCGGCCTGCGCGTCGTGGTCGGCTACATGGCGCTGAACTCACTCCTGGCGGCGCCGTTCATCGCGCTCGTCCCCGCGATGGCGCTGAAGGTGTTCCACAACGAGCAGGCGGGGACGGCCGCACTCGTGACCGCCCAGGGTGCCGGGGCGGTGCTGATGGGTCTCGGTCTCGGCGTGCTCCACGCCCAGTTCGGGAGCCGCCGCGTCCTCCTCGGCGTGCTCTGGGGCCTCCCGGCGGCGTTGTGCGCCTACGCCCTCTCCCCCAACCTCGCCGTGGGTGTCGTCACGATCTTCGTCGTGGGCTTCCTCTATCTCGGCGCGCTGTCGAGCTTCACCACCATCGCCCAGCTGCGCGCCCCGACCGCGCTCCGGGGGCGGGTGCTGAGCCTCCTGATGGTGCTGCTGGGCACGCTCTACCCGCTCGGCAGCATCGTCCAGGGCGCAATCGCCGACCGGGTCGGCCTGCGCGCGACGACCGCGGGCGCGGCCGCGCTCATGGCGCTCGTGCTCCTCGTGGTGCGCCTCACGCGCCCGACCCTCACCCACGCCCTCGACCAGGACGCCGCCGCCGCCGACGCCCTCGCCGCGTTCACCCGGGAACCCGGCTGACCCCCTACGCGTGGGCCGCCGGGCGCGTGAGCGCGAACGCGCTCGCGCCCAGGAGGCCGAGCACGCACGCCATCTGGCCGAACCACCACCCGCCGATCGCGTGGTGCGCGCTCGCGGGGCAGGCGACCGAGAGCGCGGTGAGGAGGCCGGCGGCGCCGAGCGACGCCAGCAGGCCCCAGCGCCGCCGGGCGAACAGCCCGACGGCGGTGATCCCGAGGAGGCCGAAGAAGGCGAAGCTCGCCGCGGCCGCCCACGCCGGCGCCGACCCCGTGGCCTCGGGTTCGAGCCCGGTGGCGACGAGGAACAGCACCCACCAGGTGGCGGCCATGAGCACGGCCGTCTCGGCGGTGATCCGCTCGCGCAGCCATGCGCGGGTGTCGGCGCGGACGACCGGTTCGGGGGTGACGGGCGCCTCGGGTGCTACCGGACGGGTGCGCTGGTCGATCATCGTCATGGGAAGCCTCCCTCGGGTGGCGGCGCCCCATTCTCGCGCTGATACCGTCCGCCCGCTGCGCAGGCCACCGTCAGGGAGGGACCGCATGGTGATCGAGCGGGAGCGGCGCGATCGGGTCGGCATCATCCGGATCAACCGGCCCGAGGCGCGCAACGCCGTGAACGACGAGGTCTCGGAGCAGATGGAGACGGCGCTCGACGAGCTCGAGGCCGACGGCGACATCGGCGCCGTCGTGGTCACGGGCACCGGCGAGGTCTTCTGCGCCGGCGCCGACCTCAAGATGGTCGCCCAGGGCAAGGGGATGAAGATCGCCACCGAGCGCGGCGGCTTCGGCGGGTTCACGTCGCGTGACTTCCCCAAGCCGCGCATCGCCGCCGTCAACGGTCCGGCGCTCGCCGGGGGCTTCGAGATCGTGCTCGCCTGCGACCTGGTGGTGGCCGCCGACGAGTCCGCCTTCGGGCTCCCGGAGGTCACGCGCGGCCTGTTCGCCGCCGCCGGCGGGCCGTTCCGCCTCGCTCGCCGCATCCCGCTCGCGACCGCGATCGAGATCGTGCTCACCGGCGATCCCGTGGACGCGATTCGAGCGCACGCCCTGGGCCTCGTGAACCGGCTGGTCCCCCGCGCCCGGGTGCTCGACGAGGCGGTCGCGCTGGCGAACCGCATAGCCGAGAACGGCCCGGTGGCGGTGCGGAACTCGCTGCGGATGATGCGCGAGGCCGTCGACCTGACCGAGGCCGAGGCCTGGCCCCGCAGCGGCGAGCTCGCCCGCGAGGTGTTCTCGTCGCCGGACGCGATCGAGGGGGCGACCGCCTTCGCCGAGAAGCGCGCCCCGAGGTGGACCGGCGCCTGACCGATCGTCCGGCGCCGGCCCGGCCGGCCCCGCCGCCCCGGCGGCCCGGGCTGGGACCGCGGGAGTGATCGCTCCTACAATCGTGGCGTGGACGATCGCGGGGTGGGTACGAACGGCGACAGCACCCCGGGGAGCGAGGGCGGGCTCCGGGTCGAGGAGCTGGCGCGCCGGGCCGACGTCTCCGTCGACACCATCCGCTTCTACCAGAAGCGCCGCCTGCTGCCACCGCCGCGCCGCGAAGGGCGCATCGCCTGGTACGGCGACACCCACGTCGAGCGCCTCGCCCGGATCAAGGACCTCCAGCGACGCGGCTTCTCCCTCGTGGTCATCCGGCGTTTGCTCGAAGGCGAGCTCGACCCCGCCGACGAGCCCTTGGCGGCCGCCGTGGCGGCGGCGGAGGGCGGCCCCGAGGAGCTGCTCACCGCGGACGAGCTCGCCGCCCGTGCCGGCGTCCCGCGCGAGCTGCTCGACGCCGTGGTCGAGGAGGGCCTGCTGGTCCCGCGCGTCGACGACGGTGACGCGCGCTTCACGACCGCCGATGTCGAGGTCGTCGCCGCCGGCCTCCGCCTCGTGGAAACGGGCCTGCCCATGCCCGAGCTCCTCGCACTGGCGCGCCGCCATCACACCGTGACCCGCGCCACCGCCGAGGAGGCGGTGGCGCTGTTCGATGCGCACGTGCGCCAGCCGCTCCTCCACTCCGACCTCGAGGACGATGCCCGCGCCGAGCGCCTCGTCGAGGCGTTCCGGGTACTCCTCCCCGCGGTGAGCGCGCTCGTCGCCCATCACTTCCAGCGCGTCCTCCTCCAGGTGGCGCAGGAGCACCTGGCGGCCGTGGGCGACCCCGCCGAGCTGGCGGCCGCCGAAGCCGAGGCCCGCCGGGGGCTGGAAGCGGCTCGGTGACGCGTCCGCCTGCGCCCGCCGCGGGTCTCCCCGAGGGAGGGGCGAAGCGGCGCGAGGTCGAGGCGATGTTCGACCGCATCGCCCCGCGCTACGACCGTGTGAACCGGGTGATGTCGCTGGGCCTCGACCAGCGCTGGCGCCGCCGGACCGTGCAGGCGCTCGGCCTGCCTCGCGGCGGGAGGGTGCTCGACGTCGCGTGCGGAACCGGCGATCTCTGCATCGCGGTGGCGCGGGCCGGCTACGCACCGGTGGGGGTCGACCTCTCCGCCGGCATGCTCGCCGCCGCGCACACCGACGCGCCGCTGGTACGCGGCGACGCCCTGCGACTGCCGGTTCCCGACGGACGTGTCGACGGCGTCGTGTCCGGCTTCGGGCTGCGCAACTTCGTCGACCTCGCCACCTTCTTCGCCGAGTGCGCCCGGATCCTGCGAACCGGTGGTCGCATCGCCCTGCTCGAGACGGCCGCACCCACCAGCCCGGTGCTGCGAGCGGGGCACCGCATCTGGTTCGGCCGGGTCGTGCCCTTCCTCGGCGGGCGCCTCGGTGGCGATCGCGCCGCCTACCGGTACCTCCCCCGGTCGGCCGCCTACCTCCCGTCGCGCGACGAGCTGATGGAGCTGGTCGGTGCCGCCGGCTTCGACCGCGTCGACCGGCGCACGTTCACCGGCGGCGCGGTCCAGCTGATCACGGGCACGCGCCGGTGACCACCACCGCCGCGACCGGCCTCGTCGCTCGCACCCGTGAGATCGACCCGCCGGCAGACCTGCTCGCGCATCTCGGCCCCGACGGATTCGCGTGGATCCACGACGAAGCGGGCGTCGTCACCGCCGGCGTCGCCGGACGCGTGCGCGCCGAGGAGGCGCCGGCGGCGCTGCGGGCGATGAACCACGAAGACGACGTCGACCTTCCGGGCACGGGGGCGCTGGCGGCGGGCGCGCTGCCCTTCCGTTCGACCGCGCACGGCTCCTTGGTCATCCCGGCGCGCGTTGTGGGCGTGGCCCCCGACGGGACCGCGTGGCGCACGAAGATCGCGCCCGTCGACGACGTTCCGATGGCACCGCGCGCCGCACCAACCCGGTTCGAGGTGCGCGGGCGCCAGGGTCGCGATCACTGGCGCGCCGCCGTCAACACGGTCCTCACCGAGATCGACGCCCGCCGCCTGGCGAAGGCCGTGCTCGCCCGGGAGGTGACCGTCGACGCCGACGTGGCCTTCGACCCGCGCGCCGTGCTGGCCCGCCTGGCGGCGTCGTCGCCCGGATGCTTCGTGTACGGCGCCCTCTCCGAACCCCGCCAGCTGGTGGGCGCGAGCCCCGAGCTGCTGGTGTTGCGGACGGGCCACCAGCTGTGGTCGCAGCCCCTCGCCGGCACGGCCCCGCGCGAGCAGGCCGGGGCGCTCCTCGAGTCGGTGAAGGACGACCGCGAGCACCGCTACGTCATCGAGGCCGTCGTCGACACGCTGCGGCCGCTGTGCGAGGAGCTGCGCGCCGCACCCCACCCCGAGGCGGTGACGTTCCCGTCGGTCGTGCACCTGGCGACCGAGGTGACGGGCCGCCTGCGGGAACCGGCGCCGTCGGCGCTCGAGCTCGCGCTCGCGTTGCACCCGACTCCGGCCGTCGGCGGGGCGCCGCGTGACCCCGCGGTCGAGCTGATCGAGCGCCTCGAGGGCTTCGAGCGCGGCTGCTATGCGGGGCCGGTCGGGTGGGTCGACGCCCGCGGCGACGGCGAGTGGGCGGTGGCGTTGCGCGGCGCCGAGCTCGAGGGCACGCGCGCTCGGCTCGTGGCCGGCGTCGGCGTGGTCGCCGGCTCCGATCCCGACGCGGAGTGGGCCGAGACCGAGGTCAAGTTCGAGCCGATGCTCCGCGCTCTCGTGCGCCCCTGACTCTCGATGCGTACCGCGTGCGCAATAATTGCGCACGCGGTACGCATCAATGGTCGAGAGCGGCCGCGACCGCGTCCCAGGCGGCGCGGTGGCGCGCGACGTTCGTCACCCGGTCGGTGGGCACGATCACGAGACGCACGCCGCCGGCCGCGGTCGCCCGCTCGACCGCCGGAACCAGCGCCGAGGCCTTCTCGACCCGTTCGGCGGGGAGACCGTGCAGCGCCGCCAGCGCGCCGAGGTCGACCCCGTGCGGCGTGCCGAAGAGCAGCTCGAAGTGCTCGGGCAGGTCGGCCTGGGGCAGGAACGAGAAGATGCCACCGCCGTCGTTGTCGAGGACGACGAAGGTGGCGTCGACGCCACGTTCCGCCGCGCCCAGGAGACCGTTGGCGTCGTGCAGGAGGCACAGATCACCGAGGAGGGCGACCACGGGCCCGAGGCCCCGGCTCGTGGCCGCCACCCCGAGCGTGGTGGAGACGAATCCGTCGATGCCGTTGACGCCGCGGTTCGCGAGCAGCCGGAGGTGCTCTCGTGCTCGAGCGAACGACTCGACGTCGCGCACGGGCATGCTCGACGCCACCAGGAGCGTCGCGCCATCCGGAAGAGCGTCGACGAGGTCCCGCGCCACCCGCCCCTCGAACGGCTCCTCCCAGCCGTCGAGCAGGTCGTCGAGCACGCCACGAGCGGTGCGCTCGGCGGCGCGCCACGACTCGAGCCATGGCGACGCGCCCCGGTCGACGGCGAGGCGGTCGGCCACGGCGGCGAGGAGCGTTTCGCCGTCGACGGCGAGGAGCTCGGCCGCGGCGTGCCGGGGATC
>DASUUL010000214.1:0-9296 GCA_036374115.1 Acidimicrobiia bacterium
GCGCCGCCGCTGCGCTTCGTGCACGACCTCGACGGCCTCGCCGGCGATCCCCGCCCCAAGTTCCTCGTGCTCGCCCAGCACGACGAGTTCCGTGATCCCACCGAGGTGGCGGCGGCCGCCGAGAAGTGGGCGAGCACCGACGTCGAGGTCGTCGGGGGGGCGTCCCACTTCTTCATGGGCCGCACCGACCGCGTGGTGGAGCTGGCGATCGCCGCGCTCGACCGCCTGACCGACCCCCAGATACCCCTAATCTGAGCGGAACGCCCCCTTCCCGACAATATGTGGCAAACTGGACGCCCCCCGGGGGCGTCCATGAGCCGAGACAGAGCCTTCTCCTACCAGCCTGCGCTCGACGGGCTGCGCGCGGTCGCCGTCGGCTCAGTCGTCTTCTACCACCTCGGCCAGGGATGGGCGGGGGGCGGGTTCCTCGGCGTCGACACGTTCTTCGTCCTGTCGGGTTACCTCATCACGTCGTTGCTCCTCCTCGAGTGGGCCGCGTCCGGCACGATCGACTTCGCCGCGTTCTGGATCCGCCGGGCTCGGCGTCTCCTCCCGGCGTTGTTGCTCGTGCTGGCGGCGATCGCGGTGTACGCGGCGGTGGCGGTCCCCTCCGACGAGCTCGACCAGCTGCGCGGCGACGGCCTCGCCACGCTCTTCTACGGCGCCAATTGGCGCCTCATCTTCTCGGGCCAGTCGTACTTCGATCTGTTCTCGGAAGCGTCGCCCTTCCGGCACGCGTGGTCGCTCGCGATCGAGGAGCAGTTCTACATCGTGTGGCCACTCGTCTCGTTCGCGTGCCTGCGCACCGCGCGCTGGCGCCACTGGGCGCTCGCCGGCGTCTGCGTGGGCGGTGCGGGGGCGTCGATCGCGGCGATGGCCTTGCTGTACGAGCCCGGCGGCGACCCGTCGCGCGTCTACTACGGCACCGACACGCGCGCCCACGGCCTCCTCATCGGCGTATCACTCGCCATCCTGCTCTCGAGTTGGGTACCGCGCGGCGTCGTCGCTCGAACGTCGACGCGCGCACTCGCGCTGGTCGCCGCCGGCTACATGCTCGCGTCCTTCGTGCTCATCAGCGACACCGATTCCTGGATGTACCGCGGCGGCTACGCACTCTTCCACGTCGCGGTCGCGGTGGTCATCGTCGCCGTGGTGCAACCCGGGAACTTCGTGCTCCGACGCGTGCTGTCGCTCGGCGCCGTCGTCTGGATCGGAAGAATCTCCTACGGCCTGTATCTGTGGCACTGGCCGGTGATCGTCGTCATGAGCCCGGCCCGCACCGGCCTCGACGGCGCCACGCTCGACGTGGCCCGGATCGCCGTGACCCTCACGGCCGCGAGCCTGTCGTTCTACCTGGTAGAGCAGCCCATCCGGCGGGGCGCGCTCACCCGCCTCCCCCGCCGCATCGGGTTCGCCGCCGGCCCGACCGCGTTCCTCTGCGCCGGGGTCGCGGTGCTCGTGGCCACGGCCGGTGCGACCCCGCCCCCCGAGTTCCTGCGGGCCGACCCCGGCCGGATCATCAGCAGCGCCAACGGGGCCGGCATCGGATCCGCTCCCGACACCCGCGCGGGCGCGTCGGCCCCCGCCGATGCCGCCACCGGCGGTGACGCCGCCGGCCCGCCGCGGGTCCTGCTCGCCGGCGACTCGATCGCACACAGCCTCCACCCTGCGCTCCAGCAGGCCGCCGACGCCGCCGGCCTGCCCCTCGCCCGGTTGACCGTGGCGGGGTGTGGGATCGCGGGCGGCATCGCCACCGACGAGAACGGCACCCCCTACGACTGGGCGCCGACCTGCGACAACGAGATGCCCCGGGCCCAGGAGCTGGCGATCGCCGACCTCCGGCCCGACATCGTCCTCTGGTTGAGCGTGTGGGAGACGTCCGACCGTCTGGTCGACGGGGAGCGGGTGCGCTTCGGCACCAAGTCGGGGGACAAGGCTCTGCTCGCCGAGATCGACGAGGCCGCGGGCCGCCTCACCGCCGGCGGCGCCCGCCTCGTGCTCGTCCAGCTCCCCCTCCCGGCCGAGGACCCCGAGACCCCGCCCGTCATCGACTACGGGCCCGACATCCGTCACCTCAACCGGCTGCTGGCGCGCTACGCCGCCGAGCATCCCGAGACCGCCGAGGTCTACGACCTGGGCGAGATCGTCTGCCCCGACGGGCCGCCGTGCCCGGCCGAGATCGCGGGCGTCCGCCCCCGGCCGAGCGACGGCATCCACTACGAGGGCGACGGCGCCGCCTGGGTCGCGGACCAGTTGGTGCCCCGCCTCCTCGAGTACACGCACCGGGCGCATCCGCTCGGGGGAACGGGCCCTGCGGGCGCGGCGGCGCCGGTCGCCCGCAGCGCGGGACCTGCGCCCACGGGCGGTGACCCGACCACCACGACGACGACGCCCCCGGCGAGCGCGCCGCCGGCACCGCCGCCGGCCGCACCGCCGCCGGCCGCGTTCCCCCCACCGCAGCGGATGCTGTTCGTCGGCGACTCCGTCGCCGCGACGCTCGCCGACCCGTTGGCGGGAGCGGCGGCCGCCGCCGGCGTGGCGTTCGAGTCGCGCGTCGTCCAGGGGTGCGGCAACGCCGCGTCGATCACGGCCGACGCCGCCGGCGTGCCGTACGACTTCGCGGCCGCGTGCGCGGAGTCGATCCCCGGTGTGCACCAGGAGGCCGTCGCCCGGTTCCAGCCCGACGTGGTGGTGTGGTTGAGCGTCTGGGAGATCTCGAACCGGATCGTGGGCGGCCAGGTGCACCAGCTCGGCACGGTCGTGGGCAACCAGTCGCTCACGGCCGAGATCGACGCCGCCGTCAACCGCCTCACCGCCGGCGGCGCCCATCTCGTGTTCGTCGCCCCGGCGCCGCCGGCGGCCGAGTCGGCCGAGCCGTACGACCCCGAGCAGGCCGCAGCGCTGCAGCGGCTGGCGGCGGTGCTGCGCGAGTACGCCCGCCAGCACGCCGACCGGGTCACCGTGGTGGAGCTCGGCGGCGTCGTGTGCCCGGCCGGGCCGCCGTGCCCGGCCGACGTGGGCGGGTTCCGCCCGCGAGCCGGCGACGGGAACCACTTCGAGGGGTCCGGCGCCACCTGGGTGGCCGACCAGTTGTTCCCCTGGGTCGTGAGCGCGGCCGCGCCCGCCCCAGCCCCGGCCGTCACCGCCACCGTCGGGGTGGGTGCCGCCGGCTGACCCGGTGGGTCCGGCCTGCGTCAGGCCTTGGTGGGGAGCGCTACCAGGCCGCTGCGGTCGAGGAACGCGGCCTTGCGTTCGACGATCGCCCGCCATTCGGCGAGGTCCCGCTCGTGGTGGGAGCGGTCGCCGTCTTCGTAGGAGTGCTCCAACTCGTCGAAGGCGGCCGCCTCCGCGTCGAGCAGCTCCCGGTAGCGCCGTAGGAATCCTTCGTCGACCACCTCACCGCGCTCACCGCGCTCGCCCAAGATGACACCCCCTGTGTCTCCGGCGCCGAGGGCCCGGCGCCCCGCGTGGTCGACCGTACCCCGCCCGGGAGGCGGTTTCACCCGATCGCGCGCAGCGCCGCTTCGACGGTGAACCGACCCTCGTAGAGCGCGGTCCCGACGACCGCCCCGGCCGGCGACCGCTCCCCGCCGCGCAGGTCCCGCAGCGCCGTGAGGTCGGCGAGCGTGGCCACGCCGCCGCTGGCGATGACGGGCAGCCCGGCGGCGCCGAGGACCGCCGCCAGCTGGTCGACGTCGGGCCCCGCGAGCATCCCGTCGCGGCCGATCTCGGTCACGACGAGGGCGGCGACGCCGGCGGCGTCGAAGCGAACGGCCAGCTCCACGAGGTCGACGCCTCCCGATTCCCGCCAACCCCGTACCGCGACCTCGCGGCCGCGGGCGTCGAGCCCGACCGCGATCTTCCCGGGGTGCATCGCGCACAGTTCGTCGACGAGATCGGGCGCCTCCACCGCCGCCGTGCCCACGACGACCCGCGCGACACCCGATCCGAGGAACGCGCCGGCGGCGGCGGCGCTGCGCACCCCGCCCCCCGCCTGCACCCGGCAGGGCACGGCCGCGCAGATGGCCTCCACCGTCGCCAGGTTCGTGGGCTCACCCGTGCGGGCGGCGTCGAGGTCGACGACGTGGAGCCAGCGGGCGCCGGCGGCGGCGAAGGCCCGGGCCACCGCCACCGGGTCGTCGTCGTAGACCGTCTCCGCCGCGTAGTCCCCCTGCTTCAGCCGCACGCAGCGCCCACCGCGCAGATCGATCGCCGGATACAGCTCCACCGTGACCGCCCGGCTCGGGTTACAGGCTGCCCTTGGTGGACGGAACGGCGGTGCCCTCCACCTGGACCGCGTCCCGGAGCGACCGAGCCACGCCCTTGAACGACGCCTCGATCACGTGGTGACCGTTGCGGCCCGCGAGCGACCGCAGGTGCAGAGTGATCCCCGCCGCGAACGCGAACGCCCGCCAGAACTCCTCCGCCAGCTGCGGGTCGAAGGTGCCGATCCACTCCGAGACGGGATCGACCTCGTAGACGAGGAACGGCCGGCCCGACAGATCGAGGGCCACCTGCACGAGCGCCTCGTCGAGGGGGACGAGCGCGGACGCGAAGCGCCGCACCCCGGCCTTGTCGCCGAGGGCGTCGGCCAGGGCGGTGCCGAGCACGATGCCGACGTCCTCCACCGTGTGGTGCAGGTCGATCTCGAGATCGCCCCGGGCCTCCACGTCGAGGTCGAAGCCACCGTGCTTGCCGAGCTGCTCGAGCATGTGATCGAGGAACGGGATGCCGGTGGACGCGTGCGCTCGCCCGGACCCGTCGACGGCCAGCGTGACGTCGACGGTGGTCTCCTTGGTCTCGCGGTGCTGGTGCGATCGGCGCTCGCCCATCAGGCGGCCACCTCCTCCAGGGCGCCGCGCAGCGCGGCGACAAAGGCCTCGTTCTCCTCGTGCGTGCCGACGGTGACACGCAGGCAACCCTCGAGTCGAGGCCGGGACGAGAAGTCGCGCACGAGGACCCCGCGGGCGACGAGCTGCTCCCAGAGGGCGCGGGCGTCGCCGGCTGCCCGGAGCAGCACGAAGTTGGCGCCCGACGGGTACGGCGTCACGCCGTCGATGCCACGAAGCTGGTCGAGGACGAGGTCGCGCTCGCGCACGAGCAGCTCGATGCGGGCGTCCATCTCGGAGCGGAAGTCGAGCGCGAGCGATCCCGCGAGCTGCGTCGGCACCGCCAGGTGATACGGGAGCACGACCTTCTCGAGCTCGGCGACCACCCACGGCGGTGCCACACCGAAGCCGAGGCGCAGGGCGGCCATCGACCAGACCTTCGAGTACGTGCGGACGACCACGAGGCGACCGTCGTCGCCGACGAGCTCGATCGCGCTGCGTGCGGCGAACTCGCCGTACGCCTCGTCGACGACGACGAGCGCGTCGGGCGCCGCCGCCACCAGGGCATCGATCGTGGCCGCGGGCTCCACCGTACCGGTGGGATTGTTGGGGCTGCACACGAACACGACCGTGGGCCGAACCTCGCCCACCAGCCGGCCCGCCGCCTCCGGGTCGATCGTGAAGTCGGCCCGTCGCTCCCCCGCCACCACCTCCGTACCGGTGATGCGGGCGATGTGGGAGTGGAGCGCGTACGTCGGCTCGAACGTGACGGCCGCGCGCCCGGGACCGCCGTAGGCGAGCAGGAGCGTCTGGAGGACCTCGTTGGACCCGTTGGCGCAGAAGACACGGCCCACAGGCTGACCCAGGTGGCCGGCGAGCGCCGACCGCAGGCGGCGGGCGTCACGGTCGGGATAGCGATTGAGCGGGACGCCGCGCAACGCCGCCAGCCACGCGTCGACGAACGCCGGTGGCGGCGGGTACGGGCTCTCGTTCGTGTTGAGGCGCACCGCGACGTCGAGTTGCGGCGAGTGGTAGCCCGAGAGCTCCTGGACACCGGGGCGGGCGGGCACCGGCGGCACGCCGCTCACGGCACACCCCCGCCGGCGCCACCGGTGGCGCCGTCCGTGTCGGCAAGGCGCAGCGCGACCGATCGGCCGTGCGCGTCGAGCCCCTCGACGGCCGCGAGCGCCTGCACGTGGGGCGCCACCCGCGCGAGGGCGTCGGCGTCCAAGGTGACCACGTGGACGTGCTTGCGGAAGTCGTCGACGCGAAGCGCGCTGGCGTAGCGCGCGGTGCGGGCGGTGGGCAGGACGTGGTTGACGCCCGCCACGTAGTCGCCCACGGCCGCCGGCGCCCAGGGCCCGCAGAACACGGCGCCGGCGTTGCGCACCAGCGGGAGGAGCGCGTCGGGTTCGGCGGTCATGAGCTCGAGGTGCTCGGGAGCGATGGTGTTCGCCACCGCCATCGCCGCCTCGGGCCCGTCGACGAGCACGATCCGGCCGCCGGTCGCCAGCGTCGCCTCGATCTCGTCGCGCCGGGTCGCCGTGGGGAGCAGCTCGTCGAGGGCGGCCGCGACCGCGTCGGCGACGGCTTCGCTCCAGGTGACGACGGCGGCGGCGCCGTCGGGCCCGTGCTCGGCCTGCGCCATGAGATCGGCGGCGACGAGATCGGGGCGGGCGCTCTCGTCGGCGACGACGACGACCTCCGAGGGCCCCGCGAACGACTCGATCCCCACGACACCGGCGACCTCCCGCTTCGCCTCGGCCACGTACACGTTGCCGGGCCCGACGATGACGTCGACGGCGCGGATCGTCTCGGTGCCGTAGGCCATCGCCGCGATCGCCTGGGCGCCGCCGATCCGGTACACCTCGTCGACCCCCACGAGGGCCGCCGCCGCGAGCGTCGCCCCCGGCACCCGCCCGGCGCCGTCGGGCGGCACGCACAAGGCGATCTCGGCCACACCCGCGACCTTCGCGGGGATGGCCGTCATGAGCACCGTCGACGGGTACGAGGCACGCCCGCCCGGGACGTAGAGGCCGGCGCGCTCCACCGGCACCACCAGCTCGCGGGCGTGCATGCCGTCGTGGTCGAGATCCACCGGCGGTGCGGTCTGCGCGCCGTGGTACTCGGTGATGCGGTCGGCCGCGAACGCCAACGCCGCGCGGACTTCGGGGCGCAGGCGCTCGAGCGCGTCCTTCAGGGCCTCGCCGGGGACACGGAGCTCGGCGAGCTCGACGCCGTTGAAACGCTGCGTGAGCCGGCGGACGGCGGCGTCGCCCTGCTCCCGGACCGCGGCCACGATCTCGCGCACGAGCGCGGCGGCACCCTCCCCCGCCGGGGTCGGCAGGGCGAGGGCGGCGCCGAGGTCACCGTCGAAGGCGCGCAGGTCGAGGCGCGCGAGGCCGCTCATGGACCCGTTCATGGTAACGGTCGCCCTCTCGGCGCCCCTCCCAATTGTCGGTCGCGGCCCGGCGAATTGCAGCGAGCGGGACCGGGCGCAAGGCTTCGTTCGTGTCGTCGTCGGACCGAGCCGAGCTCACGACCCTGCGTGCCCAGCTCGAGGACCTGACGGAGCGGGCGGTGACCGTCGCCGGCCGCTACGGCGACACCCCCGACTCCGCCGTCGCCGCCGACCTCTACACGGCCGAACGGTCCCTCTTCGCCGCCCGCCGGGCCCTCGACCGCGCCATCGCCGCCCTCGACGAGTGACCTCACCCGTCGATGCGTTCGTCATGCGTGATCATTGCGCACGATGAACGCATCGAGGGCTCGGGATCAGCCCACCTGGCCGGCGGGGACGCAGCGCACCGCCTCCTGGGCGCCGCACGGGAGCTCGGCACTGAGCGCCGGGACGGGCACGACCGGGAGCATGAGGCGCGAGGGCACGTTGGGACCGTGGAGGATCGTGTTCGCGCCCGGTGCGCTGCGGGGCACGTACGCGTAGTAGCTGTCGACGAACGGCGGCGCGTGCACCTTGACCACGAGGCGGTGGCCGGGCCGGAAGACGTGGCCGACCGGCCACACGTCGACCAGGTACTCGTAGGTCTCCCCGGGCGTGATCGACGTGGGGTTGGTGTGGGGACGGTGGGGGCGGTAGATGCGCCCGTCGGGCGTCTTCTGGCTGGCGGCGTCGTCGACCGCCCGGTGGCTGGCGCGCAGGAGCCCCCGCTGGAGGTAGGTGCGACTCCCGTCGGGACCCTCGTCGATGAGGCTCACGAACAGCTCGGTGTCGGGCGTGGCGCTCTGCACGAACAGGGTGGCCGTCATCGGGCCCGCGATCGCCATGCTCTCGGCGAAGGGCTCGCTGCGGTAGCTGACCTCGTCGGGGGCATCCGTGGTGGTGACCGGCGGCCCCGCGCTCGGACCCGCCTGGAACGACCAGGACTGCCGGTGCGATCCGGATGCGTACCACGATCCCCCCTCCGGGATCGTGGGCGCGGCCGTGTCGACCGTGCCGTTCTCGTGCAGGTACCAGTCGGTCCACTGCGTCTCGGGGTACGGGAACGACTTGGCGTCGAGGCGTCCGTTGGTCACGAGCGTGCCGTCGGCGTTGCGGTGCACCTCGAAGAACGTGGTGACCGACGACCGCGCGTTGCGCGCCGAGCCGAACCCGCCGTTCACGCCCCGGACCCAGTGGTCGAGCCACGCCTTGCGATCGGCTCGCACCTCGGGCAGCCCGCCGCTCGCGGTGCTGGCGGTGCCGTGGTCGCCGTTCATGATCACGAGCCGCTTGGGAACGCCCTGCACCCGCTCGAAGAGGTGCGTGGGCCCGCGTGGGCCCGTCTGCTCGTCTTGGTGCGCGGCGGCGATGTGGATCGGCACGGTGATCTTGTCGACGTAGGTGATCAGCGAGCGTGCCCGGTACCACTCGTTGTCGGTCTCCTGGAGCCCTTGCAGCAGGGGGTCGTTGAGGACCGTGCGGCTCTTGCCGAGGACGTTGAGGGCGCAGTCCTCCTGGCGGTCGGGATCGTCGCCCGGCCCCTCCTGGCGCAGGATCCCGGGCAGCAGCCCGCCGGCGACGTCGTACGCGGGCCGGATGCCGCCCGTCCACAGGAGCGGGAACCCGTAGTTGCTCACGCCGCCGGGGTAGACCAGCGCGCGGTACAGGTCGTCGATCAGGCCCGACAGCGACGCGCCTTCGAGGTGCGCCGGTTGCGTGGCCGCGACCATGAACCCGGTGATCCCGCCGTAGGAGTGGCCGACGATGCCGACCGCGCCGTTCGACCACGGCTGCTTCGCGATCCAGTTGTCGATGATCTCCTTGCCGTCGAGCGCGGAGCGCCACGAGAAGAGGTCGAACTCGCCGCTCGAGCATCCC
The DNA here is from genome assembly GCA_036374115.1 of Acidimicrobiia bacterium. Classification (GTDB taxonomy): domain Bacteria; phylum Actinomycetota; class Acidimicrobiia; order IMCC26256; family JACDBD01; genus JACDBD01. The sequence goes on from DASUUL010000214.1 coordinate 9,148, forward strand.
GTGCCGCGCACCGACGCGTGCACCGTGACGTAGTCGCCGTAGAAGAGCTCGGTGAGCTGGCGGCTGTCGTCGATCGGCACCCCGGCGGGGAGGGGCGCCTCGCCCAGCAGCTGGTCGAGCCCGAGGTCCTTGGCGAGGGTGCCGCCGGC
>DASUUL010000215.1:0-3604 GCA_036374115.1 Acidimicrobiia bacterium
CCCGTGGTGGGCCGGGGCGGTTCCCGACCTCGCCAAGGTCACCGACGTGCCGGCCGGGTTCGCCGTGGGCTGGCGGTTCACCGCGCCGGTCGTCGACATGACCCGCTACCTGCCGTGGCTGGCGGCGCGGCTCGCCGGCCATGGCGTGGTGACCGAGGTGGCGGCGGTCGAGGATCTGCGGGGGCTCGGCGGCGTGGTGGTGAACTGCACCGGCCTCGGCGCCCGCGAGCTGGCGCCCGACCCGACGGTGGTGCCCGTCCGCGGCCAGGTGGTGGTGGTCGAGCAGGTGGGGCTGACCGAGTGGGTGGTCGACGACGGCGACGGCACGTCGTTGACCTACGTGGTGCCGCGCCTCGACGACGTCGTGGTGGGCGGCACCGCCGAGGAGGGGGCCGAGGACCTGGCCGTCGACCCGGCCACGGCGGCGGACATCCTGGCGCGGGCCACGGCGCTGGTGCCGGCGCTGGGCGGCGCCCGGGTGGTCGGCCACAAGGTGGGCCTCCGCCCCGCCCGCCCCGGTGTCCGGCTCGAGGCCGAGCACGGCGGCGATGCCACGGTCGTGCACTGCTACGGCCACGGCGGCGCCGGCGTCACGCTGTCGTGGGGGTGCGCTGCCGACGTCGTCGGCCTCGTCGAGCGCACCGACCGCGGCGACGCCGCTGGCGGCTCAGGCCTCCCGGGGCCCGCCTGACGGTGCGTCCGGCGCCTCGCCGAGGTGCTTCTCGAACCAGTGGTCCGCGTACGGCTCGTCGTTGAACGGGGCGACCTCCCGGTAGCCGGCCGAGCGGTACAGCGCGATCGCCTCGGTCAGCGACCGGTTGGTCTCGAGCCAGATCGTTCGGCTGCCCTGCTCCGCGGCCCGGCGCTCGAGCTCGGCGAGCAGGCGCCGGCCCACCCCGAGGCCGCGGGCGGTCGGCGCGACCCACATGCGCTTCAGCTCGGTGGGCGCGTCGCCGTGGAACTTCAGCGCGCCGCCCCCGGCCGGCTCGTGGCGAAGGGTCGCCAGCAGGAACAGCCCGCCGGGCGGCCGCATCTCGCCCGGGTCGGCGGGGAGGCTCTGTGCGGGGTCGAACCCTGCGTCGAACCGGCGGTCGAGCTCGGCGACGTAGGCGCGCAGGCAGTGCTGCGCCCGGCGGTCGGCCGGGTCGACGGCGGCGATCTCGACGAGCGTGGCGGTCAGCAGCCGCTGGACCTCGCCCATCGCCGCGACGAGCCGCCGGCGCTGGGCGTCGTCGAGCGGTTCGAGCATCGACCGGGCCAGGGCGTCGCTGCGGTGATCGAGCAGCGCCCGCTCCGCGACGCCCGCCGCCGTGAGCCGGGCCGTGCGGACGCGCCTGTCGGGTTCGCCGGCACCGACCGTCACCAGGCCGGCGGCTTCGAGCGATCGCAGCAGGCGGCTGAGGTACCCGGAGTCGAGGTCGAGGCGGGAACGCAGGGTGCGGACGTCGCACCCGTGCGGACCGATCTCCCACAGCACGCGAGACTCGCCGAGCGGCCGGTCGCGGGCCAGGTAGCGGTCGTCGAGCGCCCCCACCCGCTGCGTGACCGTGCGGTTGAAGGCCCGCACGCAGTCGACCAGCGTTCCGTCCACATGTCTGACCTTAGTCAGAGACTGGTGCGGCGGGATGCACATCGGACGACGATGCGGGCTGAGCCGTGAGACTGCGCTTGGCTGGGTGCATGGACGATCATCCGGGCAACCCGAGCGGGAAGGCGATCGTCGTCGACGGCAACAACGTGATCGCGTCGGTGCCCGACGGCTGGTGGCGCGACCGACCGGCGGCTGTGCGGCGGCTCCTGGGTCGTTTGGCGTGCTATCGGCAACGCACCGGTGACTCGGTGATCCTCGTCCTCGACGTGCCCCAGCACGACCTCCCGCCCGGTGTCCACGATGGCGTGGAGGTCTGCTACCCGCGGCGGCGCGGGCGTGATGCGGCCGACGAGCGGATCCTCGAGCTGCTCGACGAGCGCGATCTCGGCGATGTCGAGGTCGTCAGCTCCGACCGGGCGCTCGCCGCCGGCGCCAGGCAGCGTCGTGCCGGTGTCGTCGGTGCCGGCGCCTATCTCGCCCGTCTCGACAGATCCCGGTGCTGAGACGAGGCGTGCTGCGTGGCCTCGCTCGCCGGCGTGTCAGAACCTCCACCCGGGAGCGCGAGGGTCGGGATCGTAGGCGCAATACGTACCCGTGCGGACGGTGCGGCCGAGATGCTCGCCGAGTTGGGGATGGTGCTCGGCGATCCGGGCGATCGCCCGCCGGACGGCGCGGGTCACACCGACTCGAGCGCGCTCGGACGCGGACGCGGCTCGCCGATCACGACCACCCAGGCCGAACGCGCGTGTCAGCTCTCGAACGAGGACGTCGCGCTCGACCTCGGCCAGCGCAGCCCGCTCGCCGTCGCCGATGGCGTGCGCCTCATCGATGTCGTCCTCGATCTCGGCGAGACGTCGGCGGTACGCGTCCTTGGCTCGCGCGTCGAGGACCTCGCCTGCATCGCCGAGTGCCGACCGCGGCGTGCTCGCCGCTCGGCTGGTGTCGACCGGCGAACCGCTGCCGGTCTCGCCGGCGACGAGATCCAGCACGTGGTGTTCCCGGCCCGGATCGGCGAGTAGCCGGACGAGGTAGTGCATGCCCTTTCGGTCGCGCACGCGGATGGTGTCCCCCTCGAAGATCACCGACCAGTAGTCTCCCTCGCGGCGAAAGGCGTTGAGGCTCGCAGCCGGCTGCTCGGCTGCGTCGCCACCCACGTCGTCGACCGCCGGGAGCACCGTCGTCGCGCCGTCGATCCTTGCGAGGATCGCCCGGGCCGCTTCGCGCTCCAGGAACGCCCGGTCCTCGCGGCCGCTGGCACGGTGGGCATCGGCGAGGGCCATGCGTGCCAGCGCCGCCTCGTACGGGGCGCCGACCTCGTTCCACAGCCGCACAGCCTCGGACAAGGACTGTCCAGCGCCCGCCGCATCGCCGTCGGCGAGCCGCACCCGTCCTCGGGCGACGGCGGCGCTGGCGACCAGCGCCTTGCTCGCGAACCGGGCCGCCACGAGCTCCAGCTCGTCGGCGGCCGCGCGAGCCCGGTCGAGGTCGCCGGCCGCGATCTCGATCTCGACCTGAGCCTCGAGCAGCGGCGCGCGCTGCAGGTCGGTGTTCGGTGGTCGCTCCTTCGACGGCACCCGCAAGGGGTGCTCGAGGGCGTCTCGTATGGACGCGGCTGCCGTGGCCACGTCACCTTGGGCCAGACGCACCAACGCGAGACCCGGTTGGGGGTCCCAGCCGGCGCGATGGGCGGCCAGCACGGCATCCTCCGCGCCCTCGACGTCCCCCTTGTGGAGCCGGATCCGTCCGAGCTCGCTCAGCGGCCACCCCAGCTCACGCCGCAGGTAGGGGCGCAGCTCGTCGCAGGCGAGGAGTGCCTGGCGCTCCGCCTCGTCGCACGACCCGCGCAGCCTGAGGATCTCGGCGCGGTGGACGCGGCAGCGCCCGCGGAGGCTGCCGATGGCGTTCGTCTCGCACCACCGCTCCATCGCCTCGGTCCACTCCTCGGCAAGGTCGTACTGGGCGAGGCCCTGCAGGGCGCACACGAGCTCGCAGTAGACGATTCCTGTCGAGAGG
>DASUUL010000216.1:0-2399 GCA_036374115.1 Acidimicrobiia bacterium
ACCGCTGCGCCGAGGGCGCCGCCCGCTCCGGTGATGGCGACGACCCGTCGCGGTGCGGGCGTGCCGGTCATACGAGAGCGGGGAACGACTCGGGGATGTCGATCAGAGCGGTCATGACGCGTCCATCTGGCGGGTGTCGCACTGCCCCAGCTTGTACCGATCAGTACAATACACGGTTCGTGAGCACCGTCCGCCGGTCACCGCCCGCCTTCTCGAACCCCGAGCTCGTCGAGATGCACCGGCGGATGGTGCTGATCCGAGGGTTCGAGCAGCGGGTCGCTGCGCTGTACCGGGACGGCGAGGTCCCCGGTTCGTGCACCTGTCGATCGGGCAGGAGGCGGCGGCCGTGGGCGCGTGCTGGCCGTTGCGTCCCACCGACGTGATCACCTCCACCCATCGTGGCCACGGCCACTGCCTGGCCAAGGGCCTCGACCCGATCGGGATGTTCGCCGAGCTGATGGGCAAGGACCAGGGCACCAACCGCGGCCGCGGCGGCTCGATGCACATCGCCGACCCGAAGCTCGGGATCTTCGGCGCCAACGGGATCGTGGCGGCCGGCGTGCCGATCGCCGTGGGCGCGGCCGCGGCCGCGCAGCTGCGGGCCGACGGCGGCGTCGCCGTGGCGTTCTTCGGCGACGGTGCGCCCGCCCAGGGCGCGTTCCACGAGGCGGTCAACCTGGCCGCGGTCTGGCGTCTGCCGGTGGTCTTCCTCTGCGAGAACAACGGCTACGCCGAGTTCTCCCCGGCGTCGACGCAGCATGCGTCCTCGTTGGAGCAGCGCGCCGCCGGCTACGGGGTCGAGCACGTCGGGGTCGACGGCAACGATGTCGTGGCGGCGTCGGCGCTGATGGACGACGTCGTCTCGACCGTGCGCTCCGGGCACGGGCCGGTCGTCGTCGAGGCCATCACCTACCGCTGGCACGGCCACTACGAGGGTGATCCCGAGCGCTACCGGTCGCCCGACGAGGTCCGGGAGTGGGAGGGGCGCGACCCGCTGCTCGCCCACGAGCGTCGGTTGCGTGCCGCTGGCATCAGCGACGACGAGCTCGAGGCGCTGGAAGGCTCGGTGGCCGACGAGCTCGACGGCGCGGTCGAGGCGGCCCGCAAGTTCGACCAGCCCGCCGTCTCGTCCTTGGCCGACTTCGTCGTCCGACCCCGACCGGCCCGTCCCGAGCCGGCACCCGTGGCCGACGGCGCCTCGGCGTTCCGCACCATGGACGCCATCCGCACGGCGCTCGAGGCCGAGCTCACGGCGGACGAGCGGGTCTTCGTCGCCGGCATCGACGTTGGGGAGGGCGGGAACGTCTTCGGCCTCACGCGTGGGCTGCGCGACCAGTTCGGCGATCGGGTGCGCGACACGCCGATCTCCGAGACCGCCATCGTCGGGCTCGGCGTCGGCGCGGCCATGGCCGGCATGCACCCCGTCGTGGAGGTGATGTACCTCGACTTCCTCGGCGTCTGCTTCGACCAGCTGCTCAACCAGGCGGCGAAGCTGCCGTTCATGACCGGCGGTGCGGCCCGCATGGCCCTGACCGTGCGCACCCAGTTCGGTGCCGGGCGCTCGTCGGGGAGCCAGCACTCGCAGAGCCTCGAGGCGCTGCTGGCGCACATCCCCGGCCTGAGCGTCGTCATGCCGTCGACGCCGGCCGACACCTACGGCCTGCTGCGCGCCGCCATCCAGGACCCGAATCCGGTGGTCTTCATCGAGAACCGGCTGCTGTACGGGATGACGGGCCCCCGGCCACCGGCGGATCACGTCGTCCCCATCGGACGTTCCGTCGTCGTCCGCCCGGGAACCGACGTCACCGTGGTGTCGGTGTCGCGGATGGTCCACGAGGCGGTCGCGGCGGCCGAACGTGTCGCCGAGGACGGCATCTCCGTCGAGGTGATCGACCTGCGCGCGGTGGCACCGCTCGACGTGGCGCCGGTCCTCGACTCTGTCCACAAGACCAGCCGCCTCCTGATCGCGCACGAGGCGGTAGTCCCCTTCGGCGTCGGCGCCGAGATCGCCGCCACCGTCGCCCGCGAGGCGTTCTGGGACCTCGACGCGCCCATCGAACGGGTGGGCGCCGCGCCGACACCCCCGCCCTACGCGCCGACCCTCGAACGGGCCTGGCTCCCCGACCGCGACGGCATCGCCGACGCGATCCGTCGCCTCGCCGCGGTCTGACGACGGGGCACGGCGCTCGGAAGCGGCGTCGGCGATGACCTTGGCGAGGCACGAGCGTCGTACATGGCGACGCACCGCCACGAGGCAAAGGACGAGAACCATGGGCAAGCTCATCGTGACCGAGTTCATGACGCTGGACGGGGTCGCACAGGCGCCCGGAGAACCCGACGAGGACCGCGACAGCGGCTTCACGCACGGCGGGTGGCAGGCCCCACTGTTGGACCAGGAG
>DASUUL010000217.1:0-14002 GCA_036374115.1 Acidimicrobiia bacterium
GCGATGACGAGGATCCGCACGAACCCGAACGCGCGCGAGATCGCGGTGGCGACACCCATTCCCGCGGCGGCGCGGGCGACCGACGGTCCTGGAGTCACCGCGGGCTGTCCGGCAGCGGCGCCTCGGCCGTGTCTCCGTAGCCGTAGTGGCCGACGATCCCTTCGACGAAATCGGCAAGCGCCCAGGTCGCTGCGACCCGTCCCTCGGTCGCCTCGAGGTTGTCGACCGTGGAGACCACCTCGATCAGCACGTCGTCGTCGCGCACGATCGCCAGGCGGATCCCCCGGTTGGGACCGTCCTCTTCCTCGCGATACACCTCCCCCACCACCTGCGGGACCCCGGCGTCCACGAAGGCGCTCATGGCGGTGGCGACGAGCTCGTTGGCCTGGTCGCTGGCATCGGACTGGTCGACGAGGAGCACGCGTGCGCCGGCCTCCGGATACGCGGTCAGGTCGAGGTCGTCGGCGCCGTCACCCACGGCCTGGAAGCTGATGTATGCGGCGTCGACGAGGGCCTGGAGCACGTCGGGTTGCGGTGGAGCCGGCGCCGCCCCCGCGGCAATCCGCACCGCGAGCCGTGCCCACGCCTGCTCGCGCAGCACGTCGGCGCGGGCGCGCGGGACGTCGAGGATCTCGGCGAGCTCCTCGCGGGTCTCGGCGTCTTCGAGCTGCCATTTCTCCTCGAGCCACAACACCCCCGGTGCGTCGGCTCCGGCCACCTGCAGCATCGCCACGGTGCTGCGCGCGTCGTCGCCAGTCACGCCGCGGGGGGCGATCACCGGCACCGGGACGTCGTCGAGCGTCCCCGCCACGGCGAACTCGTCGCCGACGAACGCCTCGAGACGTGCGATCTCCTCCCGGAGCTCGCTGTTCTCCGCTCGCTGGGCGTCGGCCTCGTCTTCGACGTCGTTGATCCGGGCGTTGAGGCCGTCGACGATCGCCTCGTCGATGACGGTTGCGCCCATGACGACGCCGAGGCCGAGCGCCAGGAAGACCGCGATGAGAGAGACGAGGTGGAAGCGGAAGTTGATCATGGGGCCGGCAGAGAGCTTGTCAGAGGTGGTCCGTGATCGAGCGCCACCAGTCTTCGATGGTGAAGCGCAGCCCGTCGAGGAAGACGTGCAGCGGCTGGGCGACGATCGTGATGACGACCATCGCGAACAGCGCAGCCAGCACCAGCAGGATCAGATCGCGCCGGCGCACCCGTCCCTCGTAGAGGCGGTTCACGCCCTTGGCGTCGACGAGGAGCGGCCCGAGGCGCAGGCGCGTCAGGAACGTCGACGACATGCCCTCGCGGCCCTTGTCGAGGAACTCGACCATCGTGGCGTGCGTCCCGACCGCCACGATCAGCTGTGCACCCGCCTCGTAGGCGAGCAGCATCGCGGCGTCTTCGCTCGTGCCGTCGACGACGAACTCGTGGTACGGCTTCCCGAGTGCGAGCAGCGCGTCGCGACCGGGGGCGCGCCCGTCGAGATGGACGTGATGGACGAGCTCGGCGCTCGTCTCCAGCGCTCGCTCGGATACGGAATCGAAGTCGCCGATGATGATCTCGGGCGTGAAGCCCATCTCGAGGAGCGCATCGGCCCCACCGTCGACTCCGATGAGGACGGGTCGGTACTCCCGGATGTACGGACGGAGGGCGGCGAGGTCGCTGCGGTAGTCGTGGCCGCGAACCACCACCAAGGCGTGGCGGCCCCGGAACGTCGTGTTCAGCGGGGGCAGCAGCACCGGCTCGAAGGTCAGGCGCGCCTCGCGCTGGATGTACTCGAGGGTGTTCTGCGCGAAGCGTTCCAGCTCGACCCCGATCGAGGAGCGAGCCTCCTCCATCGCCGCTTCGATCTCCTCGACCGCGCGCACGCGACCCTGCGCGAGCTCCTCGCCCCCCCGGAGCACCCTGCCGTCGACCACCCGCAGGACGTCGCCTTCCGAGACGCGGTCGAGGAGCTCTCGGCCGGCGTCGTCGACGAGCGGGATCCCGGCCTTCACGATCCGGATCGGACCGCCGTTCGGATAGCGACCCGAGATCGACTCGTCGGCGTTGACCACCGCGGCCACGCCCGCGCTGATGAGTCCCTCGGCCGCGACCCGGTCGATGTCGCGGTGGCTGATCACCGCGATCTCCCCCGGCTGGAGCCGCTTGACGAGGTCCTTCGTCCGCCGATCGACGCGCGCCGCGCCCACGACCCCTTCCGGCTCCCGCCGAGACGAGCGGCGGGCGAGCATCCCCCTCATCGGTCGGCCTTCTCGGCGTGCGGGCGCGCCCGGGCCAGGAGCTCGGCGGCGTGGCTGCGGGCATGCTCCGACTCGCCGACCCCCGCGAGCATGCGGGAGAGCTCGCTCACCCGGGCATCGCCGGTCACCGGTGTGGCCGTGGCCACGGTGCGTCCACCAACCTCTCGCTTCTCCACCCTGACCTGGTCGTCGGCAAACGCCGCCACCTGCGCCAGGTGCGTGACGCACAGCACCTGGTGGCGGGGGGCCAGCGCCGCCATCAAGCGGCCCACCGCCGCCCCCGCCTCGCCCCCGATCCCGGCGTCGACCTCGTCGAACACGAGCGTCGGCGGCGCTTCCGAGAGCACGACTCGGGCCGCCAGCATCGCACGCGACAGCTCCCCGCCGGACGCGACCTTGGCCAGGGGCCGGGGCGGTTCGCCCGGGTTGGCGCCGAGGAGGAACGTGACCCGGTCGGCCCCGTCGTCGCCCGGCTCCCCCGGCTCGACCACCGCCTCGAAGCGCGCCGCGGGCATGGCCAGCTCCCGGAGATGGGGGCCGATGGCGTCGGCGAGCGGGCCCGCCGCCGCCCGGCGGGCCCGCGAGAGGGCGGCGGCGGCGGCACCGGCGACGCCAGCCGCCCGGCTGCGTTGCTCCTGGAGGGCGCGGGCACGGTCCTCGTGGCTCTCCAGCTCCTCCAGGCGCCGGCGCGCCTCCTCGCGGTAGGCGATGACGTCGCCGACGGTCTCGCCGTACTTGCGTCCGAGCTCGCGGAGGAGCTGGCGCCGGGACCGCACGGTCTCGAGCCGCCCGGGGTCGACCGCCACCTGCTCCTGGGCGAGACGGAGCTCGCGGGCGAGGTCGTCGAGCTCGGCCTGCGCCGCCCGCAGGCGACCCGCGATCTCCGCGAACGGCGCCCGGTCGGCGAGGGCCGCCACCGCGGTGCCGACGGCGTCCACCGCACCTCCTTCGATCGCCGTGTACGCGGTGGCGAGCGCGTCTCGGTGAGCGGTCGCGTCGGCCAGCAGCGCCTCCTCGGCCTCCAGGCCGACGTCCTCACCCGGATCCGAGAGCCGGGCGTCGCCGATCTCGTCGATCTGGAAGCGGAGCAGATCGACCTCGCGCGCCCGGGCCCGGTCGTCGCCCCCCAGCGCCCGCAGCTCCTCCTCGATGCGGCGCTCGTCGGCACGCGCCGCCCGGTAGGCCGCCAGCGCGTCCTCCGCGGGCGCGCCCGCGAACCGGTCCAGCGCCCGGCGCTGGACGGCGGGCGAGAGCAACGACTGGTGCGCGTGCTGCCCGTGCAGGTCGACCAGCTCCGACCCGCGCTCGGCGAGCTCGGTCACCGTCGCCGGTCGACCGTCGACGTACGCGCGGCTCCGGCCCTCGACGGGAACCACTCGCGAGAGCACCACCTCGTGGCCGTGCGCGTCGACGAAGCGGCCGTCGACGCGTGCCTCGGGCGCGCCGTCGCGCACCAGCCCGGCGTCGGCCCGGCCGCCGAGGAGGAGGTCGAGCGCCTCCACGAGCAGGGTCTTGCCCGCGCCCGTCTCGCCGGTGATGGCGGTGACCCCCGGGCCCAACACGAGCGTGAGATCGGCGACGATGCCGAGGTCGGTCACGCGCAGCTCGACCAGCACCACCCCCTCCTACCGGTCCGGCAGGTGGAACTTGGCTTTGAGGATCTGGTGGAAGTCACGCTCACCGAAGGTGGCGACACGCGCCGGGCGAGCTGCGCCCGTGCACGTGACGACGTCGCCACCCGCGAGCTCCCCGCGTACCTGGCCGTCGAGGATCAGCATCACGCTGCGATCCTCCTCGACGCGGAAGCGCAGCTCCTCCTCGGCGTCGAGCACGAGGGGGCGGTCGAAGAGCATGTGCGGCGACACCGGCGTGAGCACGAGACTGCGGTGGCGGGGCGACACGATGGGGCCCCGGGCGGAGAACGAATAGGCGGTCGACCCCGTCGGCGTCGCGATGATCACCCCGTCGGCGGCGTACGTGGTGAACGGCGTGCCGTTGATGTCGACCGCGAGGCGCGCCATGCGTCCGGCGCGGCACTTCTCGAGCACGGCCTCGTTCAGCGCCCACCAACGCCCGCCGGCGGGCCCGGCCGAGACGACGTCGACCTGGAGCACCATCCGCTCGACGATCTCGTAATCACCCGTGAGGAGCTGCTCGAGGCGGGCGTCCAGCTCCGCCGGCTCGACCTCCGTGAGGTACCCCATGTGCCCGACGTTCACGCCGAGGACCGCCACCCCGCTCTCGAACACCATGTCGAGGGTCCTCAGCATCGTCCCGTCGCCGCCGAGCGAGATGACCAGGTCGAGCCCGGCGGTGAAATCGGCCCCGTCGCCCCCGGCGAAGGCGGACAGCCCGATCGCGTCGGCGTCGGCGGCGGGAACCCGCACCACGACGCCGCGCTCGTGGAACCAGTCGGCGGCGTGGGCGGCGAGCGCCCGTGCCTCGGGGCGGTCGCGGTGCGCGACGATCCCGACGGCCTGGAGCTTCGAGGCGGTCACTCGTCGTCCTCTCTCTCGGGCGGCGCGTCTCCCGGCCGGGTCGCGTACGCCTCCTCCACCGCTCGCTCGACGGCGTCACCGGCGAATCCGACGGTCTCGCCGTGGCGGCAGTGGACCAGGAACTCCACGTTGCCACGCGCGCCCCGCCGAGGTGAGGGCATCACCTCGACGGGCGCGAGGGCGGCGCCCGCCAAGCCCGCGCGCATCCGGTGGAGGACGTCCGCCTGCACGCGCCGGTCGCGCACCACGCCTCCCTTGCCCACCTCGCCCCGACCCGCCTCGAACTGCGGCTTCACCAGGAGGACGAGGTCGGCCCCGGGGTACGAGCAGCGAGCAAGCGCCGGCGCCACCGTCAGGAGCGAGATGAAGGCGAGGTCGGCCGTCACCACGTCGACGGGCCCCCCGAGGCAGCCGGGGTCGAGGGCGCGCACGTTCGTGCGTTCCAGCGCCGTGACCCGCGCATCGTGACGGAGCGACCATGCGAGCTGGCCCCGCCCGACGTCGACGGCGTAGACGTGCGCCGCGCCCGCCTGGAGCAGGCAGTCGGTGAAGCCCCCGGTGGACGAGCCCGCGTCGAGCGCCCGCCGGCCGGCGACGTCGATGCCGAAGCGCTCGAGCGCGGCCGCGAGCTTGTCGCCGCCGCGCGAGACGAACCGGGGTGGCGGTTCGCTCACCGTGATGGGCTCGTGGGCGGCGACCTGGCGGGCCGGTGTCGAGGCCGGAGCCCCGCCCACGAGCACGCGCCCGGCCCGGATGGCCTCCGTGGCCCGTGCGCGGCTGGCGACGAGTCCGCGCCGGACGAGCTCGGCGTCGAGACGCCGGCGCATGAACGCTAGGAAGAGCCGGACGGCTTCCGGGCGCCGGCCTTCGCGGTCTTGCGCGCGGTCTTCTTGACGGCCTTCTTCTTGGCCGATGTCTTCGGCTTCGCGGTCTTGGCGGCCTTCTTCTTGGCCGGCGCCTTCGGCTTGGCGGTCTTCTTGGCGGCCTTCTTCTTGGCGGCCTTCTTGGCGCCCGCCTTCGCCCGGGCGCCGCGCTCCTTGATCCCCAGGGCCTCCAGCTGGCGCTGGACCTCCTTGCGCACGACCTCGACGAGCTCGTCGGCTCGTTTGCGGCTCGTGCGGACGAGGCCGTCGACGAACGCCTGCACCTTGTCCTGGGCGAGCTGGCCTTCCCGCACGAGCTCGTGCGCCCGCTGCTGGGCCTCGGCGCGCGTCATCGCCGTGAACTGCCGGCCCGTCTCGAGCAGCTGGCGCCAGTCGGCCCAGTCGGGTGTCTCCGCCATCAGGTCACTCCTCCGCAGATGACGTCAGGCTACCGCGCAGCCTGGGGCGCCGACGGCCTCACTAGGGTCGTGACGGATGGTCATCCCCCTCCGCGACGACAACCCGACCCATCGCTTCCCCATCGTCACGGTGCTGCTCATCGCCGTCAACGTCGTCGTGTTCCTGTTCATCCAGCCCCACGGGGGCGTCGACGAGGCGCGTTTCACCGTCGAATACGCCGCCATCCCGTGCGAGCTCGACCAAGGCCAGCCGATCACCGTCACCGAGTATCAGAGCGGCGATTGCGACGCGCGGCTCGGTGACACGCGTGAGTTCTTCCCGCGGAAGAACGTCTGGCTCGCCGTGCTGACCTCGATGTTCCTGCACGGATCGCTGCTGCACCTGGCGGGGAACATGCTGTTCCTGTGGATCTTCGGGAACAACGTCGAGGACCACCTCGGCCCGATCGTCTACGTGGTCTTCTACGCCGTCGTGGGGGTGGCGGCGATGGCCGCCCACTTCCTCGTCGACCGCGGATCGACCGTCCCCGTCATCGGCGCCTCGGGTGCGATCGCGGGGGTGATGGGCGCGTACCTGGTGCTCTGGCCGCGGGCCCGCATCCTCACCGTCGTGCCGCTGCTGCTGTTCTTCGTCGTCTACCTCCCCGCCGGCCTGGTGCTCGGGATCTGGTTCGGGCTCCAGTTCCTCACGAACCCGAACGAGGGCGTCGCGTGGATGGCCCACGTGGGAGGGTTCGCGGCCGGCGTGTTGCTCGGCCTCGGGCTCAGGCAGGTCATCGGGCCACCGCGCCCGCACGCCGAGAGCACGTACGGGTACTAGCTACGCGAACGCCGCCGCGACGAGGCGCGGCGCGAGCGTGGCGAGGTCGTCGGCGACGAAGGGCGGCTCCGGGTCGGGCACCGGCTCCCCGCCCGGTGGTGCCGGCCGCCCGCTCACGCCCGAGAGCACGAGGGCGAACGGCCATCCGAGGTTGGCGGCGAACACGCCGTCCGACGACGGTCGATCGCCCACGACGATGCCGGTGGAACCGAACCGCTCCCGCACCAGCGCGACCGCGGGCGCCTCGGGCTTGCCCGCGACCTCCGGCGTGCGTCCGCCCGCCGTGGCCACGGCCGCGGTGATCGCCCCCGACCCCGGCAGCATCCCGCCGGGCACGGGGTAGGTGGCGTCGAGGTTGGTGGTCACGAAGCGGGCACCCCCGCGGACCGCGGTCGCGGCCCGGTCGAGCTCCTCGAAGTCGAACTCCCGGTGGAAGCCCACCACCACGGCCTCGGCGGGCGGTTCGGCCACCGGTCGGAGCCCGGCGTCTTCGAGCGCCTCCACCACCCCGGGCCCCGCGCACGCCAGGACCCGCGCTCCCGGCGGGAGCGACGACGCCAGGAGCGACGCCGCCGCCAGCGCGCTCGTGATCACGTCGTCGGGCGAGGCCGGGACCCCGGCGCGCTCGAGCTTCGCCACGACCTCGCCGACGGGCTGGCTCGAGTTGTTCGACACGAACCCGACGCGCAGGCCGGCGGCACGCAGCGCCGCCACCGCGTCGGCCGAACCGGTGATGGGTTGGTCGCCGCGCCAGATCACGCCGTCGAGGTCGCAGCAGACGACCGGCCGCTCGGTGGTCACTCGGCGGCCGAGAGCGCGTCGCGGTATGCGTCCATCTCCGGGCGCATCGCCACGGCGAGCTTCAGGTGGCGGCGGGCACCGAGGCGGTCGCCTTGGCGCAACCGGCACAGGCCCAGCCCGAACAGGGCGTAGTCGTTCACGGGGTCGAGCTCGACCGCGCGGGCGAACTCGTCACTGGCGGCGCCGAAGCGCCCGGTGCGGAAATAGGCGCGCCCGAGTGTCTCCCGAATCGAGCCCTTGTCGGGCTCGAGGGCGCGGGCGCGCTCGAGCACGACGACGGCGGCGTGGGCGTTCTCCGAGTCGAGGAGGCGGCTGCCTTCCTGGTAGGCCTCGTAGGCCGACTGCACCCTGTCGGTCATGCGACAATCGCACCCCCTTTCACCGAAAGCGAACGCGCCCGTGCCCGAGTTCCTTCCCTTCGCCGGGATCCGCTACGACGCCGGCCGGCTGGCGGGCTCCGCCGGGCCGGCGGCGGATCTCCGATCGGTGGCCGCTCCACCCTACGACGTGATCGACGAGGACGAGCGTGCGCAACTCGAAGCGGCCGACCCCCACAACGCCGTTCGGCTCCTCCTCCCCCGGGACGCCACCGACTGCGACCGCTACCGCGTCGCCGCCGACGCGTTCTCGGCGTGGCAGGCCGCCGGGGTGCTGGTCGCCGACCCCGAGCCGCGCTTCTACCTGTACCGAATGGACTTCGACGACGAGGACGGCCGCCCCCGGCACACGCGCGGCGTGATCGGGGCGCTGGGGTTGCCGACCGCCGACCCCGCCGGCACCGCCACGGTGATGCCCCACGAGCGGACGCACCCCAAGGCCAAGAGCGATCGTCTCGCGCTCTTGCGCGCCACCCGTGCGAACCTCGACCCCATCTGGTGCCTGTCGCTGGCCCCGGGCCTGACGCAGCTGCTCGACGCCGATGCCGAGCCGCTGGCGCGCTGTGTCGACACCGGTGGGGTGCGCCACGAGCTGCGGGCCCTGCCCGGCGCCCTCGACGGGGTGTCGGCCGCGATCGGCGGCGCTCCGCTGCTGATCGCCGACGGCCATCACCGTTTCGAGACCGCCTGTACCTACAGCGACGAGGTCGCCCGTACCGGGATCGCCGATCCGGGGGCGGGCCGGATCATGGCATTCGTAGTGGAGCTCAGCGACGACGAGCTCTGCGTCCGAGCCATTCACCGGGTGCTCTCGGGCATCGGCCACGCCGATCTGCGCACCTCTCTCGCGGCCGCGTTCGAAGTTCGCGACGCGGGACCGAGCACGTCCGACGGCGTGACCACCCTCCGGCACCGCATGGTGCGCGACGGAGGCCTCGGTCTGGTCGATCGCTCCGGGCTCGCGCTGCTCGTCCCTCGCCCGGGGGCACTCGGACCCGCGCTCGCGGGGGTCGACGCGCCCCTGCGCGCGGTCGACGCCACCCTCTTCGAAGTGGGGGTCCAGCCGCAGCTCGGCGCGACCGCGGAGGTCGCGTACCGCGACGACGCCGCCGTCGCGGCCGCCCTGGTGGAGAAGGGCGCCGCCGACGCGGCCGTGCTGCTGCGACCGGTGACCGTGCCCCAGATCCGGGAGGCCGCGTTCGCGGGCGTCCGCATGCCGCCGAAGACCACGTTCTTCCATCCCAAGCCGCGCACCGGGATGGTGTTCCGAAGCCTCGACCGCTGAACCGGCCCGGTTCGAGAGCGGGCCGGGGGCCTACTCGACGTCCCAGACGCTTCCCGACTCGATCAGCGCGCGGAGCTCGCCGGGGCCCGAACGGTCCTGCGCCGACACCAGCTGCTGGCTCACCAGCTCTTCGTAGACCGGCCGCTCGACGTCGCGGAACACACCCACCGGCGTCGGCACCGTCGGTTGGTCGGCCAGCCGGGACAGCGCGAACGCGAGCGTCGGGTCGGGGCGGTGCTCGTCGTGGACGAGCAGGGCGTCCTCACCGACGTCGGCCACGTCGACGACGCGGGCCTCGCCGAACTCGTTGAGCATCACACCGTGTTGCCCCTCGGGCCCGAAGCGCACCGGCCGGCCGTGCTCGAGCTGGATCAGCATCTCCGGGCGCTTGTCCTTGGCGAGGATCTGCTCGAAGGCGCCGTCGTTGAAGACGTTGCAGTTCTGGTAGATCTCGACGAACGCGCTGCCCCGGTGCTGGTGGGCACGCCGGAACGTCTCCTGCATGTGCTTGCGGTCCATGTCGTGGGTGCGAGCGACGAACGACGCCTCCGCTCCGAGCGCGACCGACACCGGGTTGAAGGGGTAGTCGAGCGACCCGAACGGCGACGACTTGGTGAGCTTGCCGACCTCGCTCGTCGGCGAGTACTGGCCCTTGGTCAGGCCGTAGATCTGGTTGTTGAACAGCAGGATCGTGAGGTTCACGTTGCGACGCAGCGCGTGGATCAGATGGTTGCCGCCGATCGAGAGGCCGTCGCCGTCGCCGGTGATCACCCACACGCTGAGGTCGGGACGAGCGAGCGCGATGCCGGTGGCGATCGCGGGCGCTCGGCCGTGGATGCTGTGCACCCCGTAGGTGTTCATGTAGTAGGGGAAGCGGCTCGAGCAACCGATCCCCGACACGAACACGAGCTCCTCGGGCCTCACGCCGAGGTCGGGCATCAGCAGCTGCACCGCGGTGAGCACCGAGTAGTCGCCGCACCCGGGGCACCACCGCACCTCCTGGTCGGACTGGAAGTCCTTCCGCGTGAGGGTCGCGCTCTCTTCGGGGCTCATGACTCGATCATCTCCAGGATCTTCGCCTCGATCTCGGACGCCCTGAACGGGATGCCCTTCACCTGGTTGAGTCCGACGGCGTCGACGAGGAACTCGGCGCGCAGCAACCGCGACAGCTGGCCGAGGTTCATCTCGGGTACGAGCACCCGGTCGTAGCGCGCCAGCACCTCACCGAGGTCCGAAGGGAACGGGTTGAGGTGCGCGAGGTGAGCGTGCGCCACCGGGTTGCCGGCGTTGCGGACGTAGCGGATGGCGGCCTTGATCTGTCCCCAGGTGCTCCCCCACCCGACCACGAGGACGGAGGCATCATCGCCCGGATCGTCGACCTCGACGGGAGGGATGTCGGCGGCGACGCCGGCGACCTTGGCGGCCCGCACCCGACACATGGCGTCGTGGTTCGCGGGGTCGTACTCCACGTTGCCGGTGCCGTCGGCCTTCTCGAGCCCGCCGATGCGGTGCATGAGCCCCGGGGTCCCCGGGATCGCCCACGGCCGGGCCAGGGTCTCGGGGTCGCGCAGATAGGGCCAGAACTCGCCGTCGTGGTTGGGCTCGGTCGCGAACGACGTCGAGATGTCGGGGAGCTCGTCGGGGTCGGGGAACAGCCACGGCTCCGCGCCGTTGGCGAGGTAGCCGTCGGTGAGGACGATCACCGGCGTGCGGTACTTCACCGCGATCCGCACCGCTTCGAACGCGGTGTCGAAGCAGCGGCTCGGCGACGGCGCCGCCAGCACGGGCAGAGGCGCCTCGCCGTGGCGGCCGTACAGCGCCAGGAGGAGGTCGGACTGCTCGGTCTTCGTGGGCAGCCCCGTGGACGGCCCGCCGCGCTGCACGTCGACCAGCACGAGCGGCAGCTCGAGGCTCACCGCCAGCCCGAGCGTCTCGGCCTTGAGGTCGACACCCGGACCCGACGTGGCGGTGATGCCGAGCTGACCCGCGAACGCGGCGCCGAGCGCCATGCCGACGGCGCCGATCTCGTCTTCGGCCTGGACCGTGCGAACACCGAAGTTCTTGTGCTTCGACAGCTCGTGGAGCACGTCGGAGGCGGGCGTGATCGGGTACGACGCGTAGACGATGGGGAGCTGCGCCTGCTGCGACGCCGCGATCAGGCCGTAGGCCAGGGCGAGGTTGCCGGTGACGTTGCGGTAGCGCCCCGGCGTGAGCTGGGCCGGGTGCACCTCGAAGGGGTGGTCGAACAGCTCGGCCGTCTCGCCGAAATGGAACCCGGCCTTGAAGGCGGCGAGGTTCGCGTCGCGCACCACCGGGCTCTTCCCGAAGCGCTCGTCGATCCAGCGCAGCGTCGGCTCCACGGGCCGCGTGTACATCCACGAGATGAGCCCGAGGGCGAAGAAGTTCTTCGACCGTTCGGCGTCGCGCGGCTTGGCGCCGACCTCCTTGGTGGCCTCGAGGGTGATCGACGTCATCGGTACCGAGTACACGCGGAACGCGGAGAGGGTGCCGTCTTCGAGGGGGTTGGCCGTGTACCCGGCCTTCTCGAGGTTGCGGGTCTCGAACGCGTCGACGTTCGCGATGATCGACGCACCCGGCGGGAGGTCGCCCAGGTTCGCCTTGAGCGCGGCCGGGTTCATCGCCACGAGCAGGTTGGGCACGTCGCCGGGCGTGAGGATGTCGAAGTCGGCGAAGTGGACCTGGAACGACGACACCCCCGCGATCGTCCCCGCCGGCGCACGGATCTCGGCCGGGTAGTTGGGGAAGGTGGCGAGATCGTTCCCGAAGACCGCGCTCACGTCGGTGATGCGGTCACCGACGAGCTGCATGCCGTCACCGGAATCGCCGGCGAAGCGGATGACGACCCGGTCGAGCGTCTCGGGGTGTCGAGTCGTTGGGGCCTCTGCGGTCACAGTCCTCAGGCTTTCGCGCCGGGCGTCGTTGATCGGCGCCTCGCCATCATAGTTACGGGCCGGGAGCGACCCGGAACAGCGGTGGCGACGGTGACCGCGGGCACCGGCGGGGAGTCATGCGAGGGCGTCGAGCGTGGCCCGGGCGCGCCGGCGCAGCGCGGTGCGCCGCCGGCCGTCGCTCCCCCGTGCGATCGCCTCCGCCTCGACCTCCACGCGCGAGCCGGTGCCGCCGGACGCCACCCGGAAGAAGCGGCGTCGCACCAAGCCGACGACGACGACCTCGTCGCCGGCGTCGATCGTTTCGACCCATACGGGCGGGTTCCACACGCTGACGGGCACCGACGTCGTCTTGCTCTTGGCGCTCGGCACCCGCACCGCCAGCGTCGCCAGCCGCGTGCCCGACGCGAGGGTGCGGATCTCGGGCGGGCCCGAGCACGGCCCTGCCAGGACGCTGAGGTTGAGTGCGTCGTGGTCGCTCATCTGCCGTTCCTCCTCTCGGACTCTCGGAGCTCTCGGACTCTCGGAGCTCCCGGGGGGAAGCCGGGGAGGAAGTGGGTGCGCTCGAGTGTAGGGAGGGGGTGTGACGCCTACGCCGGGGCGTCAGGCGAGGGCGGCGAGACGCTCGGCGACGTCGGCGAAGCCGGCGTCGTGGGCCCGCACCCGGTCGAAGAGCGCCCGGGCCCGGGGGAGGTTGCCGGCACGCTCCTCGAGGTCGGCGAGGGCGTACCAGAGCCGCAGGTGGTATTCGCGCGGCCGGCCGACCTTGGTTGCTCGCCGGCCGAGAAGGCGCAGGGCGTCGCCGACGCGGCCCCGGTCGGCGAGCGCGCCGGCGGCCACGATCCGGCCCTCGGTGGCGAGCTCGGGTGGCGGCGACGTCGCCGCCAGCTCCCGCCAGAGGTCGTCGACGCGCTTCCAGCGGCGCTGGGCCCGGTAGCAGTCCATGAGCACGGGATGCTGGTCGACACGGTCGGTGATCCGCACGTACTCCTCGAGCTCCCGGGCGGCGGCGGTGAACTTGCCGTCGCGGTAGAGCGAGAGGCCGAGCAGCTCGCGCACGCTGGGCGACTCCGGGAGCGCGTCGCGAAGCGGCCGCAGGATGCGGATGGCGTCGCGCTCGTGGTCGCGCCCGAACGCGTCCGCGGCCTTGGCGAGCTGCTCGTAGTAGCGGGGCCCGCGCGAGCCGCCGAGGCGCAGGATCTCGTCGCGCACGTCGCCGGAGGCCGGCCGCCGGCGCCGCCGACGGGGATCCGGCCCCCGGTCGCGTCCCTTCGAGGTGCCCGTGCGGGCCCGTTTGGACGCCTTCGGCGGCGGGACGGCCCCGCGACCCTTCTTCGTCGCGGCCTTCCCGCCGCGGACCACCCGCAGGCGTGTCGGCCGATCCTCCTCGCCCCGGCGCGAGGGCCGCGGAGGCCGCCGGGGCTTGCGGTCGTCCTCGGCCATCAGCGGGAGTCGTCCTTCACGCGGCGGAGCGTATCGGTGCCTCGAGCGCGAGAAAGCGCCCGCCGCGCACTCCATTCGGGTGCAGCAGCGAGCGCTTCCATCGAGAATCCCGGCGGCGACCTACTCTCCCGGGGAGTCTCCCCCCAAGTACCATCGGCGCGGGCGGTCTTCACTGCCGTGTTCGGAATGGGAACGGGTGTTTCCCCGCCGCTCTTGCCATCGGAAACCGTGGCGTCTGGCGCGTTGTCAATTGCGTTGTCAGCTCGATCGCCGAGCACTTCAGAGCGAGCACGAACTCGAGCAGATGAGGGATGTGTGAAATCCCAAGCCCTCGGCCGATTAGTACCGGTCGGCTG